>DASVVD010000475.1:0-6411 GCA_036386715.1 Pseudoduganella sp. | reverse complement strand
GTGCCGCCGCGCCCGTGAGGGCCGGGCCGAGCGCGGCCAGGGTGGCCACGCGCGCGCCCGTCAGCAGCAATTGCCGGCGGCCGTGTTCCATCGGCTTATTTGTGCATCAGCGATTCGAGCGGCGGCACCGGACGCGGCCGGCGGTCCGAACCGGTGGCCACGTAGGTCAGCGTGGCTTCCGTCACCTTCACGATGTCCGCCTGCAGGCGGTTGCGTTCCGCATAGACCTCGACGTTGACAGTGATCGACGTGTTACCGACCCGGACGATATCGGCATAGAACGACAGCAGGTCGCCGACGAACACGGGATTCTTGAAAACAAAGGAATTGACGGCGATCGTGGCCACGCGGCCGTTGGCGCGGCGGGTGGCCGGCAGCGAGCCGGCAATGTCGACCTGGGCCATGATCCAGCCGCCGAACACGTCGCCATACACATTGGCATCGGCCGGGGCGGGCATCACCCGCAGCTCCGGCATCTTGCCTGGCGGCAGGCAATTGGGGGCAGGAGCTGTAGGGGTGGTGGTGGCAGCAGGCGTAACGTCGGGCATGGTCATCATGAAAACTCGTTGGGGGATACAATGGGTTCCGATTGTAAACCAGCCAGCCTGCCAGCCCGTCATGCGTCGTTCCGCCTACTCGTCCGAACCGCCGCCGCCCGCCCGTCCCGGCCGCAGCGATCTTGCCACCCTGAAAACATTGCTCCCCTACTTGTGGGTCTACAAGTGGCGCGTGCTGCTGGCCTTGCTGGCGCTGGTCGGCGCCAAGCTGGCCAACGTGGGCGTACCGGTCGTGCTGAAGCACCTGGTCGACGCGATGACGGTCAAGCCCGGCGACCCGCGCGCGCTGCTGATCCTGCCGGTCGGGCTGCTGATGGCGTATGGCGCGCTGCGGCTGTCCACCACCGTCTTTACCGAGCTGCGTGAATTCCTGTTTGCCCGCGTCACGCAACGTGCCGTGCGCACCATCGCGCTGCAGGTATTCCGGCACCTGCACGCGCTGTCGCTGCGCTTTCACTTGAACCGGCAAACCGGCGGCATGACGCGCGACATCGAACGGGGCACGCGCGGCGTCGGTTCGCTCATCTCGTACACGCTGTTCAATATCCTGCCCACGCTGGTCGAGATCACGCTGGTGCTGGGCTACCTCGTCATGCATTACGACATCTGGTTCTCGGTGATCACGTTCGGTGCGCTGGTGCTGTACATCACCTTCACGGTGCTCGTCACCAACTGGCGCACGCATTTCCGGCGCACCATGAACGAACTCGACTCGAAAGCCAACACGAAGGCCATCGATTCGCTGCTGAACTATGAGACTGTCAAATATTTCGGCAACGAGGAATACGAGGCGAAGCGCTACGATGAAGGCCTGAAGCACTACGAATCGGCCGCCGTGCGTTCGCAAACGTCGTTGTCGCTGCTGAACACGGGCCAGTCGGCCATTATCGCCACCGCCGTCACGCTGATCCTGTGGCGCGCCACTGTCGGCGTGGTGAACGGCAGCATGACGCTGGGCGACCTGGTGCTGGTGAACTCCTTCATGATCCAGCTGTACATCCCGCTCAATTTCCTGGGCGTGATCTACCGCGAAATCAAGCAGAGCCTGGCGGACATGGAGCGCCTGTTCTCGCTGCTCGATGAAAACCGCGAAGTGGCCGATGCGCCAGGTGCGAAAGCGCTGGTCGCGCACGGTGCGCAGGTGAAATTCTCGCATGTGGAATTCAGCTACGAGGCCAAGCGGCAGATCCTGTTCGATGTCGATTTCACGATCCCTGCCGGCACCACCACGGCCATCGTCGGCCATAGCGGTTCCGGCAAGTCCACGCTGTCGCGGCTGCTGTTCCGCTTCTATGAAGTGGGCGCCGGCGCGATCACGATCGACGGCCAGGACCTGCGGGCGGTCACGCAGGATTCGCTGCGCCACGCGATCGGCATCGTGCCGCAGGATACGGTGCTGTTCAACGACACGATCGAATACAACATCGCCTATGGCAAGCCGGGTGCCACGCATGACGAAATCGTGGCCGTGGCCCGGGCGGCATCGATCCACGACTTCATCGACAGCCTGCCCGATGGCTACCGCACCATGGTCGGCGAGCGCGGGCTGAAGCTTTCGGGCGGCGAAAAACAGCGCGTGGCCATCGCCCGCACGCTATTGAAGAATCCGGCGATCCTGATCTTCGACGAAGCCACTTCCGCGCTCGATTCGAAAGCCGAGCAGGCGATCCAGGCGCAGCTCAAGGAGATTGCAAAAAACCGCACGACGATGGTGATCGCCCACCGCCTTTCCACGGTGGCGGACGCGCACCAGATCCTGGTGCTCGATCATGGCCGCATCGTCGAGCGCGGCACCCATCCGGCGCTGCTGGCCGCCGGTGGCCTGTATGCGCAGATGTGGGCGCGCCAGCAGGCCCGCGTGGATACGCCGGATGAGGCGGCGGCATGACCGTCGGTTCTGCTTACACCAGCGCTGTGTTCGCTAACGATTGCGCAGCAAGCGGCTGATTCGAAACGACTTTATTTTCCTGGCCCGCAATTTGCCTTGAACTGGACAAGGCCGCGATACCACGCGGCCCTACCGGAGAGGCCACCTTGCGATCCACAGCTGTCATTGCCCTTGCAGTGTTGTTGGTGGCCCTGCCGGCCTGCCTGCCGGCGCGGGCGGTGGAACTGATCGACCTGCACGACCTGCCCGGCGCCGGGCGCGCCACGCTCCTCCGAGACCACCCGCGCGCTGATCTGCCTGCCTACCTTGCGGATTCGCTGTCCGGTTACCGCATCGGCAATCACGCCGGCTACCTGGCCGCAGGCGAGCCGGCCGGCATATCTGGCGGAATTTTTGCCGCCATGCCGCTGCCGGCCGAAAGCTGGCCGGCCACTGCCATGCTCGAGGCCGCCCCGAGTTCCATGCCGACACCCATGCCGACACCCATGTCCATGCCCATGCCGGTGCCCGAACCGGTCTCCGTGCTGATGCTGGCCTGCGGCCTGTTGCTGATCATGCCCGGTGCCTGGGCCGCACGCTGGTCTCGCCTGGGCGATAACGAATCCCTGCTGCAACGGAGACTGCCATGAGTGGATTGACTGCCGCCGCGCGCGCCGCGCTGGGCGTACCCGGTATCGAAAACATGGACGGGCAGATCCACCTGCTGGTGCCCGTGGTGAACATGGGCGAGGCGGTGTTGTCCGCGCTTGAAATACGCGCGGTCAGGCTGGGTGGCGCCACGCGCCTCAGCCCTGCCGCATTCCCCGTCGTGCTGGGCATGCTGGAGGGGCGCAGTGCGGCCAGTTTTGCGGTGCGCTTCGCGGGCAAGGGGATGGTAGTGGGCAAGCGTTACCTGCTGTCGCTGACCCTGAACTACACGTTCGGCAACGAGGTGCACGACCTGCAGCTGAGCCGTTATGTGCGGATCAGCGCGCCATCGCCGGCGCTGGCCACGCCGCTGCACGCACGGGTCACGACCTTGCTGGCGCAAAATACCTGGCGTTACACGCTGTACAACGACGAGGCAGCCGATTCCGGCTTGTACGTGTCGTCGCTGGCGCTGATGATCTCCGCGCCCGTCATGATCACCGGCACGCCGCCAGGCTGGCGCGGCGAGACCGATGGCAACAGCTATGTGTTCTGGCGTGCCGCCGACTACCTGCATCCCTGGCCAAACCAGCTGTTGCCCGGCCAGGCCCTGTCGGGCTTTCGCCTCAACAGCCCGCATGCCGCATCGCAGGCCTCCGCGGCGGCAATGTCGAGCTGGAACCACGACTGCGATGCGGCCGGCCCCGTGCTGACCGATTATGTGCTCACCCCTTACCGGTCTTAGGATGCGCAGGCGCGGCATGGGTCCCGCTTGCGCGGACTCGCCATGAAAAAAGGCCGGGCTGAGCGCCCGGCCTTCTTCTGGAAGTGACGGTGGATCAGGCCAGCGGCTGCAGCGCAGGGTCCTTGTCCTTGTCGGCAGGATTCGTCAGTGCGCCTTCCCACTTGGCCACCACGGCGGTGGCGATGCTGTTGCCGATCACGTTCGTGGCGGAACGGGCCATGTCCAGGAAGTGGTCGATCGACAGCAGCAGCACCAGGCCTGCTTCGGGAATGTTGAATTGCGAAAGCGTCGCGGCGATCACCACTAGCGAGGCGCGCGGCACGCCGGCCATGCCTTTCGAGGTCAGCATCAGCACGGCCATCATCGTCATCTGCGTGCCGAGCGACAGTTCGATGCCGTAGGCCTGGGCGATGAACACCGCCGCGAAGGTGCAGTACATCATCGAGCCGTCGAGGTTGAACGAATACCCGATCGGCAGCACGAACGCGGCAATGCGGTTGCGCACGCCGAAGCGTTCCAGGCCCTCCAGTGTTTTCGGGAACGCCGCTTCGGAAGACGCGGTCGAGAATGCCAGGATCGTCGGGCCGCGCACTTCCGCCAGCAGGTCGAAGATGCGCCGGCCGAGGAACACGAAGCCGGCGGCGATCAGCAGGCCCCACAGCAGCGCGATGCCGAAGTAGAACTCGGCCATGAAGACGCCGTAGGTCTTCAGCACGATCAGGCCTTCCTTGGCGATGATGCCGGACACGGCCGCGAACACGGCCAGCGGCGCGAACTGCATCACGTAGCCGGTTACCTTCAGCATCACGTGGGCGACACCGTCGATCGCGTCGATCATCGGTTCGGCCTTCTTGCCGACGGCGGCGGCACCCAGGCCGAAGAACAGCGAGAACACCACGATCTGCAGGATCTCGTTCTTCGCCATGCCATCCACGATCGAGGTGGGGATCAGGTGCGAAATGAAGTCCTTCAGCGTCAGGCTGCTGGTGGCCAGGCTGGTCACGTGTCCCGCGGTGTCCAGCGTGCCTTTCAGCGCGTCGCCCGGGCGGAACAAGTTGACCAGCACCAGGCCCAGCGCCAGCGACATCACCGAGGCAATGAAGAACCAGCCCAGCGTCTTGACGCCCACGCGCCCGACTTCACCGGCATCGCCCATGCGCGCGATGCCGACGACCAGCGTGGCGAATACCAGCGGCGCGATGATCATCTTGATCAGCCGGAGGAACATCGTGGTAATCAGCGTCATCGCGTCCGAATACGACGCTGTCGAAGCGACCGTCGTATTCAGGATGTAGCCGGCCACGATCCCCAGTGCCAGTGCCACCAGGATCCAGATGGTCAGGCGGTTCTTTTTCTCCATGAGCTGTGTCTCTCCAAGATAGGGCCGCACGGCAGCTGGTCGCGCACCGGAGCCCGGGTTTGCCGTAAAATGATTAATTATCAGGCAGTTAATTGACAAGTTCCGCGCAGTATCCGTGCGGCATACAACACTGTCAAGCGGGCCGTGAAGCAGGCCGTGGGCGCACGAATGACAATGATCGACATAAAAAACATCAGCAAGTGGTATGGGCAGTTCCAGGTGCTCGCCGATTGCACCACACAAGTGGCGCGGGGCGACGTGATGGTGATTTGCGGGCCTTCGGGTTCGGGCAAATCCACGCTGATCAAGACTGTCAACGGGCTCGAACCGGTGCAACGCGGCGAGATCGTGGTCGATGGCACGCCGGTCCATGCGCCCGCCACGAACCTGCCGCAACTGCGGGCGCGGATCGGCATGGTGTTCCAGAATTTCGAGCTGTTCCCGCACCTGTCGGTGCGCGACAACCTGGCGCTCGGCCAGGTCAAGGTGCTGAAACGGCCGCGCGACGAGGCCAACGAACGCGGCTTGCGATATCTCGATCGCGTGGGCCTGCTGGCGCAGCAGGACAAATTCCCCGGCCAGCTGTCCGGCGGCCAGCAGCAGCGCGTGGCGATCGCCCGCGCGCTGTCGATGGACCCGGTCGCCATGCTGTTCGACGAACCCACGTCCGCGCTCGACCCGGAAATGATCAACGAGGTGCTCGACGTGATGGTGGGCCTGGCACAGGAGGGCATGACGATGATGGTCGTTACCCATGAAATGGGTTTTGCGCGCAAGGTGGCCAACCGCGTGGTGTTCATGGATGGCGGCCGCATCGTCGAGGATTGCAGCAAGGATGCATTCTTCGGCGCCCCCCGCTCGGAGCGCGCGCGCGAATTCCTGGCCAGGATCATCCACTAGGTTCCCTGGAAGCGCCGGGGGCCGCAGCCGATCCCCGGCCGGCCCGGGCCAGGAGGTAGAATGTCGCATCCGTTTTCCGAGAGCGCTTTCCGAGACTTGCCCATGTCCACCACCTTCGACACCCCATCTTCCCTGACGATCATCCGCCCGGATGACTGGCACCTGCACCTGCGCGACGGCGCCACCATGGCCAGCGTGCTGCCGCACAGCGCGCGCCAGTTCGGCCGCGCCATCGTGATGCCCAACCTGAAGCCGCCCGTGACCACGGTCGCACAAGCCGCCGCCTACCGCGACCGCATCCTCGCCGCGCTGCCGTCCGGCCTGTCGTTCGAAC
>DASVVD010000474.1:0-11012 GCA_036386715.1 Pseudoduganella sp. | reverse complement strand
GACGTCAATGCGCCGGAACGGCCCCGTAAAGTCGACGCTGCGGCGAAGTCAATTTCCCGCGGCGGCAAGCGGGACGGCGCCGCGAAGTCGCCGCTGCAGCAGTTCCTTGGCTGCGGCAAGCGCATTGTCCGGCTTCGCTGCGATATCCGGAACGACGCCCACGCCTTCCCAGTTGGCCTGGGTAATCGGGCTGATGCTGCGCGCATCGGGAATCACGGCATAGAAATGCTCGCCAAGGCGATACGGGCGCGCAGGGTGGGCACCGCCCCAGGTGCGCTCACCGATCACCGTGGCGCGTTTCAGTGCCTGCATCGTGTAGGCGAAGTCTTCGCCGGCGGACATCGTGCCGGGGCCAGCCAGGATGACGACCGGCTTCTTGCCGCCATAGCGTTTGCCGTCGAGCTTGTCCTGCGTCCAATGCTGCGTGGTGGTGCCGCTGCTGCGCTGCCACAGGTCGTTGAGGCGGGTACGCTGGTCCACGAAATAGCTGATCAGCAAGGCCACCGTTTCGGGTCCGCCGCCGCCGTTTTCACGCAGGTCGACGATCAGGCCGTCCGTGCCGGCGAGCTTGTCCATCGCCGCGGCGTAGGGTTCGGCCATCAGGAAGTGTGGAGGAAATCCGCTGATCCGCAGGTAGCCGATGTTCGACTCCAGGCGATCGACCTCTTCGACGCCAAGCCTGGAAAAGTGGCGGAACACGCGCACCGGAAGCGGGGCTTTCTGTTCCCACTCCGCCAGCGTCCTGGGGGGCGGTCCCATCGCGTCGTCGGGTGGCACCTGCCCGGGGTCGAACCCGATATCCAGGTGCTTGTCATGGACGATGCCGTCAACGTCGGCCTTGAGCTGCCTTGCCAGCTGTTCGCCATCCGTAATCGCATCGTATTTGCCTTCGCGCTGGCGCTGGCGCAGGACGGCTTCGACCTGCCTGGCCTTGTCGGGAAAGACATAGTGATCGTTCAGCCTGGCCACCAGCGAATCGATCGCCTCCGCCCGCATCGCGCGATCGACGGCCACCTTCGGGGGCGGATTGAATCGTTCCCACAGTTCCCTTCCCACAGGCGTGGTGGCGAGTACTCCGCCCACGAACAGCACCAGCAAGGACGGTATGACGATCCATTTCTTCTTCATTTTTCTCTTCTCCTGGTTGATAACAATGTGTCGTGCCGATTGCACAGGCGTGCGCGGTCCGCGGCGTTGTCCACAGCCCTTCCAGCGGCGTCTATGAGCGCCGCAAAATTGGGATTACCCTTTATCTGCCGGCAGTGAGGCGTCGGGATGCCACAACCGGGCATCGCCGTGCCGGGCTACATCTGGCGGAACTGCCGTGTAAATGCTTCGCTGACGGGCAGGCGCTCGGCCCGGCCTTTCAGGATCACCTCCAGGCCGGCGCCGCCGCGCCCGCCTGGGTCATTGCGCTCGATCCGGTCGACCGCCTGGAGGTTGACGATGGCGCTGCGGTGGATCTGCGCGAACTGCTGCGGGTCCAGCTGCTCGAGCAGGGTCTTGAGCGGCAGCCGGATCAGCGCATCGCCGCCCTCCGTCACCACCCGTGTGTACTTCCCGTCCGACTGGAAGTACTGCACTTCGCTCACCATCACCAGCCGCACCGTGTTGCCGCTCGACGCCTTGATCCACTTCAGGTACACCGGCGCGCTCTCCCGCTCGAACAGCTTTTCCCAAACGGCCGGCGGCGGGCTGGCGGCCGCCCGCGACTTCAGGCGGCGGATCGTCTGCAGCAGGCGCGCGGTCGTCACGGGCTTGACCAGGTAGTCGGACGCGCCGGCGTCGAAGGCGGCCAGCGCATAGTCCGCGTAGGCCGTGACGAACACCACCTGGCAGGACTCGGGAATATGGCGCGCCACCTCCATGCCGTTCAGGCCCGGCATCTGGATGTCCAGGAACACGATGTCCGGCCTCAAGGCGTCGATGCGCGCCACCGCGTCGATGCCGTTGTCGGCATAGCCGGCGATCTGCAACTCGGGCCACAGGGCGCCCAGTTGGTCCGTCAGTTCCGCCTGCAGCAGCGGCTCGTCTTCGACGATCAGTGCGGTCGGCATCAGGCCCCCTTTCCTGCCACGGGCACCGTCAGCACGGCCTTCACGCCGCGTGCTTCGCCTTGTCCGTCGCCGGGCTCCACGACCAGGCCGGCCTCGCGTCCGTACAGCAGCATCAGGCGTTCGGCGATATTCGCCAGCCCCGTGCCCTCCCCGGCCTGTTCGGTCAGGCCGACGCCGTCGTCGACCACCGATACGCTCAGCAGCGCAGCGCCGCCCTTGCTCTCGCACCGTGCGCCGATGGTGATCAGGCCCGGCCGGCTGGCCCGTTCCAACCCGTGCTTGACGGCGTTTTCCACCAGCGAGATGAGCATCGCCGGCGGGAACGGCAGGCTGCGCAAGTCCTCGTCCACGGCGACGCCGAAGCGCAGGCGCTCGCCCATGCGGATGCGCATCACCGCCAGGTAGTCGCTGACCAGATCGAGTTCACGGCCCAGGGTCGAGGACACCGAGCGCATGTCCGGCAGCGCGTTCTGCAGGTAGCCGACCAGGTGGTCGAGCATGTCCTGGGCGGCCTGCTGGTCGGTGCGGATCAGGTATTTCAGGTTGGCCAGGGTATTGAACAGGAAGTGCGGCTCGACCTGGGCCTGCAGGGCCGACAGGCGCGCCTGCAGCGAGGTGCGTTCCAGTTCGCGTTCACGGCGCGCGCCTTCCACGGCGGCCGCGTGGCGCTCGAGGTGCTGGCGCAGCTGGGCGCACACCGTTTCGACGGCCTTCAGCGACTGGCCCTGCTGGATCACGAACCAGGCCAGGCCCGGGCGGCAGCGCAGCTCGATGCGGCAGCTGGGCCCCAGTTCGGTCGATACCCTCACCTCGACATGGCGCCCCAGCGCCAGCGGACGCCAGCGGCCCAGCACGATCCGGCCCTTGAAAGGGTCGTGGAAGAACGCCGGCGGACCGCCGTAGCCGAGCGCCGTGCCGAGCGCCAGTCCCGACAGGGTTTCGGTGCACAGGTCGAAAGTGGTATAGGGGTTGAACGGCGCATCAATGCGGCGCGTCACCGTGGAAGCGAGCCACTCGGCCGACAGCGCCTTGCCCTGCTCGCCCAGCCGGGCAAGGAAGCTGCGGGCGATCCCGCTGGACAGCAGCGCCAGCCAGGCCGCCACCGCCAGCACGACGCCGCCCACCAGGTACGGGTTCAACTTCGAGAGCGCCGACTCGCCCGGCGCGGCCGTGCCGAACTTCAGCCCGAGCGGCAGCAGCGCGATCGCCAGCGACAGGAACAGCAGCGAACCGGCATTGAAGCGCAGCGCCGACTGCAGCAGGTAGCGGCGCACCAGGCGGCGGTCGTGCTCGATCGCCGGTACGGGCGGCGCATTGAAAGGCAAAAAATCGGGAGAGCTCATCACATTCCTCGTCTTGAACTTGCCCCGCCATTCTAGCGGCGCAGGCAGGCATGTTTTCGCCCATGCGACGAATGCCCGTCAATCGGGGAGGAAAGCGGCGCTGGCGGGATGAATGCCGCGCTACTCCAGGTGCGACAGGAAGGCGAACACCTGCGCCTGCTCGGCCTCGCTCAGCCTGAAGAAGCGGTCGCGCACGATCTGCGCTTCGCCGCCATGCGCCAGCACCGCGTCACGCAAGGTGAGCGCACGGCCGTCGTGCAGGTAGCGGTCGTGTGTCGCCAGGCCGACCAGCGGGGTGGTGCGCCAGTCGGCGCCTGTCGCATCGCCTTGCACGATCTTGTCGTCCAGCGCCGGGCCCATGTCGTGCAACAGCAGGTCGGAGTACAGCGTCACCGGTCCGTGCGCGCCGCGCAGCGCCGGCACATGGCACTTGGCACAGCCCATTTGATGGAACAGCCGCTGCCCGGACACCATTTGCACATCGATGCCCGGCTGCTTGCCTGCCACCGCTGGTGAGCTGACCAGCAGCACGGTAAGGCCGCACGCCACCGCGGCCGACAAGCCGACCGCGAGCACGCCGGTCGCCGCCAGCCGCCAGGCGCCGCCGCTGCGGGCCAGCGGCTCGAGCGAGGTCGTCAGGCCGAGCGCCACCGTCGTCATCATGAACAGGAACTGGCTGGTTCCGAGCAAGGCCACGCGGGCCTGCGGATGCAAGGTGATGCTGGAGTTCAAGGCCACCACCGCCACGAAACCGACGATAAACCACGGCACCGCGACGCGCCTGGCGCCGGGCTCGGCCAGTTGCTGGCGGGCGCTCAACAGCAGCAGCAAGGGCACCAGCATCAGCACCTTGCTGAGCTTGACCAGCGTGGCCGCGTTGAGCGCACCTTCGGATACCGAGGCCGATGCGCCGTAGACCTGCGCCAGCTCGAAAATGCTGGCGCCCACCGCGATGCCGAAGCCACGGTCATCCAGCAGGGGCACCGCACCGGCCAGGTACAGCACCGGGTATGCCAGCAACGCCACCGTGCCGCTCAACGTGATCAGCGTGATGGCCAGGCCCGCCTGCCGCTCGCGGGCTCGGGACAGCGACGCCACCGACAGGATGGCGGCCGCGCCGCACACCGCCGAGCCGATCGCCACCAGCAGCGCCAGGTCGGCGTCGAGCCGGAACAGCCGGCGCGCGGCCAGGCGCACCACCAGCAGCACGACGACCAGTTCGACGGCGGCAATGGCGATCGGCACCAGCCCCAGGTCGGCCAGCAACGCGAACGTGATGCGAAAGCCCAGCAGCACCACGCCCAGGCGCAGCAGCGTGCGCTTGGTGAAGTCCAGCCCCGGCCGCAGGGTTGCCGGGCAACCGAACACCGCGCCGACGAAGAGCCCGGCCAGCATGGCCACCACCACCGGGTTGCGCGCCAGGGGGTCGCCGAGACCACCGGCCATCCAGCCCACGCCGAGTGCCAGCGCCACGGCCACCGCCACGCCCGGCAGCCGATCGCGGACGGCCAGCCCGCTCATGGCGCGGCTTCCCCCCTCAAGTCCGCGCGCAGGAAGGACGAGACGGCACGCGCCATCCTGCCGTCGTCCTTGAACGGCGGGCGGGCATGCGGCGCCAGCGCGCTCGTCAGCCCCATCTCGCTGCCGAAGGCCTCGGCCACCATGGCGTCCAGCGTCGCCACGTCGGCCTTCCAGCCATAACGGCCGACGCGGCGGCTGCCGTCGGCCTGGGCAACGCGGTGCACGCGGCCATGGATGCCGTCGCCCTTGGCCACCGCCTGTGCCTCGATCTCGGCCTCGTCGACCTCGTCGATATGGCGGGCCGCGACCAGCGCGAGCGGCATGCGCAGCGACACCACGTTGGCCTGCCGCGGCAGTGGCAACGCGAGGGCCGAGTGCAACGAATGGCGCGCCGCGATGGCGCTCTGCTGGCCGTCGAAGGCCAGCAGCCGCCCCGTCAGCCCGTCGAGCCGCGCCACCCGGCGCGAAAAGTGCGCTTCGTCGGTGCTGGCGCCCCGTACACCGGGGTGGCAGGCAATGCAGGCCGTGGCATTGAACAGGGGACCGAGACCGTTTTGCGCGGTGAACGCGGTCATGAACAGGCGCCGGCCGTCGGCCGCGGTGATGCCTGCCGCCGCCCTGGCGGGCGGTGGCGGAGCCGGCACGGGCAAGGCGGGCACCGCCGAGGCAACATCGAACCCGCCATCGGCATCGAAAGCACATGTTTCCAGCAGTTCGTCGTCGCCACGCCCGGTGCGGCGTGCCACCACCCAGACGCGGCGCCCGTCGGACGACACGGCCAGCGAGCGCAGTTCGCCGGCCTGCACCGCGCTGCCGTCCGGCCGCAGGATACGGCCGCGCGCCAGCACCCGGCCGTCCTGTGCCAGCCGCAGCAGCGTGCCGTCCCCCCGATTGGCCACCAGCAGGTCGGCGCCACCGGCCAGGGTGGTATGGCTGGAGAAGCGCGGATTGGCGGTTTCCGGCATGGCGGGTGCCAGGTCCACCGGCTCGCGCAGCCAGGGCGAGTCGATGTGCGCGGCGCGTTGCAGCACGAAGTGCCGCGTGTCGTCGCGCAGGCGCAGTACGGCGATGCGATTACGGCGTGCGTCGGCCACGAACAGCACGCGATCGGGGCTCCACTGGAAGGCGATGCCGATGACACCCGGATCGGCCTCGCCCACGTCGATGGTGCCCGGCGGCGCGAGGCCGTCGACGCCATCCTGTACATGCACCTGCACCACCGCGCCGCGCCCGGTCACGGCGGCGAACACCGCGAAGCCGCTGCCATCGGGCGAGGCGCCCAGCAGGGCCGTCCCGTACGTGCCGCGGCCCAGGTCGCCAGGCGTCAGCTGCGCGCTGTCGCGCCGGTTGAACAGGCTGGCGAACCAGCCGGTGCGCACCGCCCGGGGCACGCTGGTGCGTGGCGTGCGCGCGCCGGCAAACACGCCACCGGCCACGTCGCTGGGCGCATTCGCCAGCGGCGCGCCATCGGGATCCGTCACGCTCTCGGTCCCCTCGCCGCGCAGGCCGCTGGGCGCGTTGGCAATCCAGGGCCGGCCGAATCCATTGTTGATGGACACGTATCGGGGGCTGGCCACCGCGGCTTCAGCTGCCGTCAACGCGCCGGCATTGTGCACGCGGTTGCGTGCGCTGCGCGCGCTGTAGACCTGCAGCGGCGCGCCGACCGCGGCACGCTGCATTGCCAGGCCGCGTGCCACCGCCAACGCGTTGGCCGACGGGTCGATCGACAGCAGCAGGCCGCCGCCATCGTCGACCGTTACCAGCAGGCGCCGCGGGTCCAGCACATGGCCGGGCTGCGTCTGCATCAGGAACTCGGGGTTGCTGGCGAACGGGCTGCCGGCATGGAAACGGCCCACCTGGCGGATGCCATGCGCGCCGGCCAGGCCGGTCGCCACTGTGCGGGCCTGCAGCGTCCATAGCGGTGGCGGCGGTGATGCCGCAGCGGCCATCGCCGCCATCGGCAGCGCAGCAAGCAAAACCGCGCGCCGGACAACGGACTTCATCGTGTCCATTCGCGACCATGCACCTCGGCAGTTCCCGCAACCTATGGCATCCGCGTCAAAGCCGGCAGTACGCATGTCGGTGCCCTTTCAGCGTTTTTGCACGGGGTAGCGCAGACTGCATGGTGCGCCCATTGCGCAGTTCGCTGTGTCACCGGTTGTCGTGGTTGTGTAAGCGACTGTAAAAAAACCCGCCAGACCGCGGACCACGGCGAGGCGGGCAAAGGCTGAACCGGTGGGTTCAGCGGGACCTGTTCAAGGCATCAGAACGACTGGTTGTAACGAACATAGAAATACCGCTCCAGCGGCAGGTTCGGATCGACCGAAGTCCCCGACGAGTCGCCCGAGTAGGTAATGCGTGGCGCCTTGTCATACAGGTTGTTCACGCCTACCACGATCTTGCCCTTCCAGGCCGTGGCATAGCCCACCGACAGGTCGCTGTAGGTGAGCGAGCCCAGCTTGTTGTAGCCGGTGCCGAACGACGCCACGCCGGACGGGTGCGAGCATTCCACGTCGGTATCCCAGCACTGGTCCTTCACCGCGCTCTGGTAGCGCATCGTGTACGTGGCGTTCCAGTTCCCGCGCATCCAGTCCAGCGACAGGTTCGACTTCAGGCGGTTGTAGCCATACTCGCCCACATAGCTCACCCAGTCGGATTCGGAGGTGCTCTTGATCTTGTACGCGTGCACCCAGGTGGTATCCGAGCGCAGGTTGAACTGCCCGTAAGCGGCGCGCGGGAAGCGGTACTGCAGGCCGAGATCCAGCCCGGAGGTCTCCAGCGCGCCCAGGTTCAGGTTGCCCCGCGAGAGCGAGGTGATCTGCCCGGTGGCATCGCGCTTGATGTTGTCGCAGAACGACTGCACGCCATACAGGTAGCACTGCTCCAGCGTGTATTTCACCGAAACGGCGGTGATGCGGTCGTCCACGTGGATCTTGAACCAGTCCAGCGACGTGGTCAGCCCCTTGGCGAACGACGGGCTCCACACCAGCCCCAGCGTCTTCGTGGTGGCCGTTTCCGGGCGCAGGCTGGTGTTGCCCACGCCGGTATCGAACGCGTAGGGCGTTTGCGAGCCGCCGGTGCTGGTCACGTAGGCCCCGGTGGCATTCACCTGCCGGAAGGTCGACGGCACGCCGGCGGCGGCGCAGCTGGCGGCCACCGTGCCGTTGCTGGCGGCCTGGCCGTAGCGGCTGTCGCAGATGTCCAGGTAGGTGTCGTACGACTGCGAACCGCCGCCGAAGGTGTCGCCCAGCGCCGGCGCGCGGAAGCCCTGCGCATACGTGCCGCGGGCCAGCAGGTCGTCGACCGGCTTCCACGTGAACGAGGCCTTGCTGTTGGTGGTGGAGCCGAAATTGCTGTAGTCGGAGTAGCGCGAGGCCAGGTCCAGCGACAGCGATTTCACCAGGAACACGTCCTTCAGCAGCGGCACACTGGCTTCCACGTAGGCTTCGCGCACCGTGTACTTGCCGGTCGTGGTGTACGACGCCAGGTCGGTCGAATAGCCGGACTGCTCGAACTGGCCCGGTTCGTCGTAGCCGGATACCGAGCGGTGCTCCAGCCCGGCGGCCACCGCCACGGCGCCCGCCGGCAGCGTGAACAGCTCGCCGGTGAGGTTGGCGGTGGCACTGTTGGTGGTGCTGCCGTAGGTGCCCTGCCCCACCGACATGATGTAGTCGAGCCCTGCCTGCGTACTGGCACCCGGGCCGCCCAGGATATCGAACGGCACGCACTGCGACAGCGGGATCGGGTTGGCCGCGGTACCGCACTGCACCACGCCGGAGGCGTTCATGAACGAGGCACCGAGCGCATTTTTGAGGTTGATCAGGTTGATGTTGCCGGTGCTGCGCGTGGTGCCGCGCACCTGGCTGTGGTTGTAGCCCACGTCCCAGTTCCATTCGCGGCCCAGCGCATTGAAGGCGCCGGCCAGCGTGGAGTCGATGTGCAGTGTCTGGTTCCTGTTCTCGGTGACCCGCGGCACTTCGGTCAGGCGGCGGTAGAAGAACAGGTCCTGGCCGTTGCCGTCGCCCAGCGCCGCGTTGCCGTAGGGATTGTAGTAACTGTCAGCGTCCACGTAGACCGGGTAGTTCGATTTGGTCAGGCTGTTCAGGGGATAGCCGGCATTCTGCGTGCTGGAGGTGCGCTCGGCGAACATCGCCGTGGTCGAGAAGTGCATGTCGTAAGGCAGCTCCAGCGTGCCCTTCGTGAAGATGGACGTGAGCCGCACCGGCGACTGGAACATCATCTGCTGCGTGGAATTGTATTTGTCGTCCGCGTTGGTGGACACGTAGTCGTGGTAGTTGGCGATGTCGTTCGAGGCGCTGCCGGCGCCCGCGTTTGTACCAGGATTGGCCCAGGTGCCGGTGTGGTTCAGGTACTTGTTGAAGCCTCCTGCCGCCGCCGACGTGACCGACGCGCCGGTCGCGCCCACCGCCGTGATGCGGCCGAATTCACCTACGCCCAGGCCGTCGGTGGCGTGCGCCGGGCCGTAGCTGGTGGACGTGATGGCGCGGTCCCTGGCCCACACCGTACCCTGGCTGCTGTGGGTCAGGCCGAACATCAGCGAGCCCTTGTCGCCGTTCACGCCGTAGGACAGCGAGAAGTCCTCGTTGTCGCCGTCGCCCGAGGCGTTCTGGCCCTTGTAGATCGACAACTGGCCGCCTTCCAGGTGTTTTTTCAGGATGATGTTGACCACGCCGGCGATCGCGTCGGAACCGTAGATCGCCGAGGCGCCGTCCTTGAGCACCTCGATGCGCTCGATCATCGCGCTGGGCACCGTGGAAAGGTCGGTGTAGCCGTCCACCGTCTGGGTCCAGCGCTTGCCGTCCACCAGCACGAGCAGGCGTTCGGAACCAAGATTACGCATGTCGATGAACTGGCCGCCCATTTCGCGGTTCGAGGTGAGCGTGGCGCCCTTGCTGAATGCCGGCGGCGCGGCGGCCGTGAGCTGGTTCAGGATATCGCCGACGGTGACAAGGCCGGTCGCCTGGATCTGCTCGGCCGTGACCTTCAGCACGGGCTGCGCGGTTTCCAGGTCGACCTGGCGGATGCGCGAGCCGGTGACTTCGACGCGGGCCGGCGTGCCCTCGGCCGCCTGCTGCGCGAATGCGGCCAGTGCCGGCAAGGCCAGGGCGACGGCCGCGGCAATCTTGGTGGGTTGATGCATGGACTTCTCCGATGAGTGCTTGTTGACCCTTGTGGGTGCCTTTGAATACCGCCGGAAAGTTTGTTGACGTACCGGCAGGGTTGTCATCAGAGCATTGCAAGTTGCTAGCGTCAACGCGGCGGCACCGTGCTTTTGCTGTCAAAACGACACGACATGGTTTTACATCTGTAACCGCCGCCGGATGCCCGGCGGCGAAAAATTACCGATTCGTTACCGGATGCGCCGGATGGCATTGCAAGCCGGCAGGTTTGCGGCAAGCCACGTAAGACGGTGTAAAGCTACACACGTAACCAGTTACAGATTCCCCGCCCTCGAAAAATCGATGAGGGAAAACCCGTATTGCCGGATCGCCCGGAAAGAAATCTCTTGAACAAGGCCTTGAAATGGCGCAAACTCCTGCCATATACCATCCACTTGGATGGCAAATGGATGTTAAACGGAAGATATCATGCCCGACCTGAAGCTTCGCCCCGCCGATTCGGAAAAGATCACGATCAACCTGTTCCCGGTCGACCTGGGGCAGATCGACCTGCTGGTGCAGCAGGGGTTCTATGCGAACCGGTCGGATTTGATCCGTACCGCGATCCGCAACCAGCTGAACCAGCATGCGGACGTGGTGCGCCAGACGGTGGAGCGCAACCAGTTCGTGCTCGGCCTGCAGCAGTTCTCGGCCGCCGACCTGGAAACCGCCCGCGCCGCCGGTGAAATGCTGCATATCCGCGTGCTCGGCCTGGCCACGATCGCCCCCGATGTCACGCCCGAACTGGCCGTTGCCACGATTGGCTCGGTTGCCGTGCTCGGCGCGCTGCATGCCAGCCCGGCGGTGAAGGCGGCACTGGCCGGCCGGATCAGCTGACGCGCCATCCTGGCCCCCTATTCGACAGCCACGGCTGTCCCACGCACCACCCTTGATGGAAGGTGAAATGATGA
>DASVVD010000473.1:0-1561 GCA_036386715.1 Pseudoduganella sp. | reverse complement strand
CACGCCGGTTGCCGCCAGCACGCGCGGCGGCAGCTTGCGCGCCACCGCCAGCGCCGGCAGCCCCAACGCCACCGCGGCGCCCAGTTCCAGCGACAGCACGCGCCCCACCACCAGCAGCTTGCAGCCGCAGACGAAGGCCATCAACAGCAGGTACAGCCGCAGCAACGGCCGGCCGGCGTTCAACAGCGTGCACAGCAGGATACCGAGCGCCACCTGGTAGCACCACAGCGTGGCCAGCTTGCCCCAGCTGAACCAGTAGGGTTCCATCAGCGAGCGGTACAGGTAACCCAGCTTGCTGCGCAGCTGGGCGATATCGAGCGACGGCACCAGCGGACTGGTTTGCGACAGAACCCACAGGCCGATGACGACCAGGCCGGTGCTGGCGAGCGGGCCAGGCCGGAACCACGCATCGCGCACGCGCAACAGCGTGGCGCCCGGTGTCGTATGGCTGCTGACCAGTGCCCCCAGCAGTCCACCCACGATGCTGCCGCCGAAATTCATCGCCACATCGATTACCGATGGCACCCGCGAGGGCAGGTATTGCTGGGCCGTCTCGATGCCCAGGCTGAGCGCGGTACCGCCGAGGGCAGCCAGCAGCAGCGCCGCTGCGAACGGCAGGCGCCTGCCGCACCACGCCACCACCAGCAAGCCGAACGGCATGTAGACGAGCACGTTCTGCACGATATCGCCCTTGTCCAGATACGTGGGCAGCGTATGCAGGAATGTGAACGATGGTGCCGCCGGCGCGTCCCAGTCGAATGGATACCAGCTGCCATAGACCAGCAGGGCCGCATACACCAGCAGCAGGAACCCCATGGCTGCCTGCCGGGTCAGGCCGAAGCCGCCACAGGCCGGATCGCGTGGCGGTCCATCAGGTCATACAGCGTGGGACGGCTGACACCGAGCAGCTCGGACGCCTTGACGATGTTGCCGTCCATCCGCGCCAGCGCCTTGACGATGGCCTTGTACTCGGCCTCGTCGCGCACCTGCCGCAGGTTCAGCGGTTCATCCTCGACGGGGCCAAGGTCCAGGCCCAGGTCTTCCGCCGTGATGGCCGGGCCGTCGGCCATGATCACGGCACGCTTGATGCAGTTTTCCATCTCGCGCACATTGCCCGGCCAGGCATGGCGGGCGATCTGCGCCAGCGCATCCTGGGCGAAGTGCAGTGCCGGCCGCCCTTCCTGCGCGCAGAAGCGGTTCTTGAAATGCTGTGCCAGCAATACTGCGTCGCCATTGCGGTCGCGCAGCGGCGGAATCGTCAGGACGATCTCGGACAAGCGGTAATACAGGTCTTCGCGGAACTTGCCGGTCGTGGCCAGCGCCTTCAGGTTCTGGTGCGTGGCGCAGATGATCCGCACGTCGACCGCAATTTCCTCATGGCCGCCAACGCGCTCGATCACGCGCTCCTGCAGGAAGCGCAGCAGCTTGGCCTGCAGCGCCATCGGCAGGTCGCCCACCTCGTCGAGGAAGAACGTGCCGCCATGGGCCAGCTCCACCTTGCCCTTGGTCTGCTTGGCCGCCCCGGTAAACGCGCCCTTCTCGTAACCGAACAGTTCGCTCT
>DASVVD010000472.1:0-3355 GCA_036386715.1 Pseudoduganella sp. | reverse complement strand
CTGGCCGGCGCGTTGCCGGCCGTGGCGCTGGCGGCCTGCGCGGCCAGCCTCTTTGGCAATGGCAGCAATGGCAGCAACGTGCTGGCCACGGTTGCATCGCTGGCGGCACTGGCCGCGCTGTACCTGGCAGCGACACTGCATGGCGCCATCGTGGCGCCGCTGCGCGCGGCCACCCGGCACGCGCGGCAGATGGCCGGCGGCGACCTCACAGGCACGTTCGACGCGGCGCGTGACGACGAAGCCGGCGAGCTGCTGGCCGCGCTGCGCCAGATGGGCATCAACCTGCGCAGCATCATCGGCGACGTGCGCAGCAATTTCCAGCTGATCGAACAGGCCACCAGCGAGATCGCCAGCGGCAACATGGACCTGTCGGGCCGCACCGAATCGCAGGCATCGAGCCTGCAGGAGACCGCGGCCAGCATGGAGCAGCTCAATTCCACGGTGCGCCAGAGCGCCACCAACGTGGTCGATGCGGACCGGCTGGCCGGACACGCCGCCGACATGGCCGGCCAGGGCGGCGACGTGGTCTCGCAGGTGGTGACCACGATGGACGGCATCAGCGCCTCGTCGCACCGCATCCTGGACATCATCGGCATCATCGACAGCATCGCCTTCCAGACCAATATCCTGGCCCTGAACGCGGCCGTGGAAGCGGCGCGCGCGGGCGAACAGGGCCGCGGTTTCGCGGTGGTGGCTTCCGAGGTGCGCGCGCTGGCCCAGCGCTCCGCTTCGGCGGCAAAGGAAATCAAGACGCTGATCGACCAGTCGATCGGCAGGGTCGATGCGGGCGCGCAGCTCACCAGCAGTGCCGGCGCGATCATGGCTGAAGTCATCGCCTCCGTCGCGCAGGTGAAGCAGGTGATGAACGAGATTTCCAATACGGCCAAGGAGCAGAGCCTCGGCATCGGCCAGGTCAACGAGGCGGTCGCCTCGATCGACGACATCACGCAGCAGAATGCCGCGCTGGTCGAGCAGGCGGCCGCGGCGGCCGGCGAACTGGTGCAGCAGACCCGCTGCGTGGCGCAGGCGATCGCCGTGTTCAAGGTGCAGGACGGCGCGCGCAGCAATGCCCATGCCGGAAAACCGGCGCGCCCGGGCAGGCAGGCGGCCCTGGCGCACTGACCTGGCCCTGGCGCACTGACCTGGCCATGGCGGCGCCAGCCGGTGCCGCGACCACTGTGCGCAATTTCCACAACGAGGGGGCGCCGGCCGATGCCGGTGCCCCCTGGCTACTTTATAATGGTCGTTTTCGCCAAAATCTCACGCCCCGATCATGGAATTAGCCAAGTCTTTCGAGCCTGCCGACATTGAACAGTTCTGGCGCAGCGAATGGGAAAAGCGCGGTTACTACGCCGCGTCGATGGACCTTTCGCAGCCCGCCTTCAGCATCCAGCTGCCACCACCGAACGTGACCGGCACGCTGCACATGGGCCATGCGTTCAACCAGACCATCATGGACGGCCTGACGCGCTACCACCGCATGCTGGGCCATAACACGGCGTGGATCCCGGGTACAGACCATGCCGGCATCGCCACGCAGATCGTGGTGGAGCGCCAGCTCGACGCGCAAAAGATCTCGCGCCATGACCTGGGCCGCGAGAAGTTCATTGAAAAAGTCTGGGAGTGGAAGGAAAAATCCGGCTCCACGATCACCGGCCAGATGCGCCGCCTGGGCACGTCGCCGGACTGGAACCGCGAATACTTCACGATGGACGAGCCGCGCTCGAAGATCGTTTCCGAAGTGTTCGTGCGCCTGTTCGAGCAGGGCCTGATCTACCGCGGCAAGCGGCTGGTCAACTGGGACCCGGTGCTGGGCACCGCCGTCTCCGACCTGGAAGTGGTGTCGGAAGAAGAAGACGGCTCGATGTGGTACATCCAGTATCCGCTGGCCGACGGCAGTGGCTCGCTGACCGTGGCGACCACCCGTCCGGAAACGATGCTGGGCGACGTCGCCGTGGCCGTCGACCCGACGGACGAGCGCTACGAAGCGCTGGTGGGCAAGATGCTCAAGCTGCCGCTGGTGGGCCGCGAAATCCCGGTCATCGCCGACTCCTACGTCGACAAGGCCTTCGGTACCGGCTGCGTGAAGATCACGCCGGCCCATGACTTCAACGACTACGCGGTGGGTCAGCGCCACAACCTCGACATGCCGTCGATCCTCACGCTCGATGCGAAGATCGTCGACGATGCCCCGCAAGCCTATCGCGGCCTGGACCGCTTCGCCGCGCGCAAGCAGATCGTCGCCGACCTGGAAGCGCAAGGCCTGCTGGAGCAGGTCAAGCCCCATAAACTGATGGTGCCGCGCGGCGACCGCACCGGCGTCGTCATCGAGCCGATGCTGACGGACCAGTGGTTCGTGGCGATGAGCAAGGCGGCGCCCGAAGGCACGCACAATCCGGGCAAGTCGATCACCGACGTGGCGCTGGAAAAGGTCGCTTCGGGCGAGATCAAATTCGTGCCGGAAAACTGGACCACCACCTACAACCAGTGGCTGAACAACATCCAGGACTGGTGCATCTCGCGACAGTTGTGGTGGGGCCACCAGATCCCGGCATGGTACGACGAAGCCGGCAATATCTTCGTTGCCCGCACCGAGGAAGAGGCGCTGGCCAAACAGCAGGCCGCCGGCGGCACCGGCGCGCTGCGCCGCGACGCCGACGTGCTGGACACCTGGTTCTCGTCCGCACTGGTGCCCTTCTCCACGCTGGGCTGGCCGGAGCAGACGCCGGACCTGCAGGCTTTCATGCCGTCCTCCGTGCTGGTGACGGGCTTCGACATCATCTTCTTCTGGGTTGCCCGGATGGTAATGATGACCGCCCACTTCACCGGCAAGGTACCGTTCGAGACCGTGTACGTGCACGGCCTGGTGCGCGACTCGCAGGGCCAGAAGATGTCGAAATCGAAAGGCAACACGCTCGATCCGATCGACCTGATCGACGGCATCGGCCTCGACGAGCTGGTGGCGAAACGCACCACCGGCCTGATGAACCCGCGCGCCGCCGAGAAGATCGAGAAGGCCACCCGCAAGGAATTCCCGGCGGGGATCGCGGCCTACGGCACCGACGCCGTGCGCTTCACGATGGCCAGCTACGCCTCGCTGGGCCGCAACATCAACTTCGACCTGGGCCGCGCCGAGGGTTATCGCAACTTCTGCAACAAGCTGTGGAACGCCACCCGCTTCGTGCTGATGAACACGGAAGAGAAGGATTGCAGCGCCAGCGTTGCCGACCTGTCCAACGCCGACAAGTGGATCATCTCGCTGATGAACCGCGCCGAGCTCGACGTGGCGAAAGGCTTTGCCGACTACCGCTTCGACAACATCGCCTCCACCATCTACAAGTTCGTCTGGGACGAG
>DASVVD010000471.1:0-3284 GCA_036386715.1 Pseudoduganella sp. | reverse complement strand
TCTTGAACGAGCCGGCGCCGGCCGCGGTGGCGCAGTGCAGGATCACGTCCAGCCCGGCGTCGCGGATGCGCTCGCCCAGGATGAAGGCCTGCATCTGCGCGTCCGCGCCCTGGTGCACCAGGTACACGTCGCACTGGGCCGGCGCGGCCGTTTCGCCGGCCGACTTCATCAGCTCGATCAGGCGCTCGATGCCCATCGCGAAGCCGACCGCCGGCGTCGGCTTGCCGCCGAACTGCTCGACCAGCGGGTCGTAGCGGCCGCCGGCGCACACAGTGCCCTGCGAACCCAGTTCGTCGGTGACCCACTCGAACACCGTGCGGTTGTAGTAGTCGATGCCGCGCACCAGGCGCGGGTTCACGGTGTACTTCACCGCGTTGCGGTCGAGCAGGTTCTTGACGCCTTCGAAGTGCGCCAGCGACTCTTCGCCCAGGTAATCGAGCAGTTTCGGCGCGTTGTTGACGATGTCCTGCAGCGCCGGGTTCTTGGTATCGAGGATGCGCAGCGGGTTGGTGTGCAGGCGCCGCTTGGCTTCCGCATCCAGCAGTTCTTCGTGCTGTTCGAGGTACTTGATCAGGTCCACGCGGTGGCGCGCGCGCTCTTCGGCGTCGCCGATCGAGTTCAGCTCCAGGCGGATCTCCGGCAGGCCCAGGTCGTCCCACAGGCGGCGGCACAGCATGATCAGCTCGGCGTCGATGTCCGGGCCGGTGAAGCCCACGGCTTCCGCGCCGAACTGGTGGAACTGGCGGTAGCGGCCGCGCTGCGGACGCTCGTGGCGGAACATCTGGCCCTTGTACCACAGGCGTTTCGGGCCGTCGTACACCAGGTTATGTTCCAGCACCGCGCGCACCACGCCGGCGGTGCCTTCCGGGCGCAGCGTGAGCTGGTCGCCGTTCATCGAATCCTCGAACGAGTACATTTCCTTTTCGACGATGTCGGTCACGGCGCCGATCGCGCGCGCGAACAGCCGGGTTTCCTCGACGATCGGCGTGCGGATGTTCTGGTAGCCGTAGCTCTGCAGGATCGACTGCGCGGTGTTCTCGAAGATCTCCCACAGGTGGGCGTCGGCGGGCAGGATGTCGGGCATCCCTTTCACGCTGGTGATCTTGTCTGCTTTTTTGTTTTCGGACATGACTTGATTTCTTATGATTGCAGCCGTCAGACGACGGCGGATGTCGAGTAATTCTTCTTCACGTACTCCAGCACGATCTGCTGGAAGTCCTGCACGATCGTGTCGCCGCGCAGCGTGGCCACCTTCTGGCCGTCGACGAACACCGGCGCGGCCGGCGATTCGCCGGTGCCGGGCAGGCTGATGCCGATGTTGGCGTGCTTCGATTCGCCGGGGCCGTTGACGATGCAGCCCATCACGGCCACGTTCATGCCTTCCACGCCCGGGTGGCTCTTCTTCCATTCCGGCATCTGCTCGCGCAGGAAGGTCTGGATATCGTCCGCCAGCTCCTGGAACGTGGTCGACGTGGTGCGCCCGCAGCCCGGGCAGGCGATCACCATCGGCATGAACTTGCGCAGGCCCATGGTCTGCAGGATTTCCTGGCCGACGATGACTTCCTTCGTGCGGTCGCCGCCCGGCTCCGGCGTCAGCGAGATACGGATCGTGTCGCCGATGCCTTCCTGCAGCAGCACGGACAAGGCGGCGGTCGATGCCACGATGCCCTTGCTGCCCATGCCCGCTTCCGTCAGGCCCAGGTGCAGCGCGTAGTCGCAGCGCTTGCCCAGCTCGCGGTAGACGGCGATCAGGTCCTGCACGCCCGACACTTTACAGGACAGCACGATCTTGTCGCGGCCCAGGCCGATTTCCTCGGCGCGCTGGGCATTCTCGATGGCGGACGTGATCAGCGCCTCGTACATCACCGCCTGCGCGCTCCATGGATTGGCACGCACCGCGTTCTCGTCCATGATGCGCGCCAGCAGCGCCTGGTCCAGCGAACCCCAGTTGACGCCGATGCGCACCGGCTTCTGGTGGCGGATCGCCACTTCGATCATCTGGGCGAACTGGGTGTCGCGCTTGGCGCCCTTGCCCACGTTGCCGGGGTTGATGCGGTACTTCGACAGCGCGGCCGCGCAATCGGGGTAGTCGGTCAGCAGCGTGTGGCCGTTGTAGTGGAAATCGCCCACCAGCGGCACGTCCACGCCCATCTTGTCGAGCTGGTCGCGGATGTACGGCACGGCCTGCGCCGCTTCGGGCCGGTCCACCGTCAGGCGCACCAGCTCGGAACCGGCGCGGGCCAGCTCCTTGATCTGGATCGCGGTGCCGACGGCATCCGCGGTATCGGTATTGGTCATCGACTGCACGACGACAGGGTGGTCGCCGCCAACCCAGACCTTGCGGTCGCCATGTGCCACCAGCACGCCCTTGCTGGGGCGGCGTGCGAGGGGGCCGGAAGGAATCGCAGTAGTGTATTCGGTCATGCTCATTACTTGATCTGTACGCGGGAAATGGTGCCGTTCGCCACCCTCGGCAGTGCCAGCGGCTGGCCGCGCAGCGTGGCCTGCACGCTTTCGGGCTTGCCGACGATCAGCGTGGACTGGCGGTCGATTTCAAAAGTCTCGGTGCTGCCCGCCTTGACCAGGCGGGAAATCAGCGTGCTCGCGCCAGGACGGCGGATCTCGACCCACGAATCGGCCGTGAAGACCAGCGTCAGCGTGTTGGCGCCCTGGGTTGCTGCAGCGGCCGGCGCCGGCGTTGCCGCGGCCGCCCCGGTGGTGGCCGGCGTCGCAGCCGGGGTACCCGCGGCAGCCGGCGTCGCGGCACCGGAGGCCGGTGTCGTGACCAGCGGCGCCGTGTTTTCCGGCGATACCGGCGCCTGGCCCGGCGTGGAAACCAGCGGCACGTTCGGCGACAGCAACGGCGGCGTGGCGGCCGTGCTGCCGGTCGTACCCGTCGTTGCCGCCGGGGCGGTGCCCGGCGCGGCCGCGGTAGCAGCCGGGGCCGCCACGATTGCCGGCGTGCCCGCGACCGGCTTGCGCAGCGCGCCCGGCGAGATCAGGCCGGCCTGCCAGGCACCGGCACCGGCGATGACGGCCAACGCCACCACGCCGCCGATGATCCACACTTTCGTCTTCGACTGGCGCGATGCCAGCGTGGGAAAGCGCGACTGCGAAAACGTGGTCGGGATCTTTTCACGCTTGATCGGCGTGTGCTCGGTGGGCGTAACGGATGGCGTGACGGCGATCTGCGCCACCAGCGGCGCCGGATCGAGCCGCACCACCTTGGCATAGGCGCGGATGAACCCGCGCGTGACGGCCATGTTCGGCAGCGACGCGAAGTC
>DASVVD010000470.1:0-2427 GCA_036386715.1 Pseudoduganella sp. | reverse complement strand
ACACCGTGCTCCTGCCGCGGTGGCCGGCAGCCCGCGCGCCACGCGTTCCTGAGGAGGACATGATGCGCAACCCGATACGATCGATCCTGCATGTACCCCTGATTGCGTCGCTGGCCGTGCTGGCTGCTTGCGGCACCGTGGGGCCCGACTACAAGCTGCCCGAACAGGCGGCGGTGCAGCGCCCGGCCGCCACGGCGCCATTCGTCAGCGCCTCGGGCGCGGACCAGGCGCTGTTCCGCAGCGAGCCATTGCCGCCGCTCTGGTGGCGGCTCTACAAGGATCCCGCGCTCGACGCGCTGGTGGGCAAGGCATTCGCCGCCAACACCGACCTGCGCGTGGCCGCTGCGAACCTGGCGCGTGCCCGCGCCGTGCAGCAAGAAGTTGCCGGCACTGCCGATCCGGTCATCGGCGCTTCCGGCGCGCCTGCCTTTGGCCGCGCTTCGGCTGCGGCGAAGGGCCTGCCCAACGCGCTGGCGGATGGCTACAGCGTCGATGCCGGCATCAGTGTCTCGTACCAGCTCGATTTGTTCGGCAAGATCCGCCGCGGCGTCGAAGCGGCCGGGGCCGATCGCGGGGCGGCCGAGGCGGCCCTGGACCTGGCGCGCGTGACCGTTGCCGCCGACACCGCCCGCGCCTACGTCGACCTGTGCGGCGCGCGCCACCAGCTCGACGTGGCGCGCCAGTCGGTCGACCTGCAGCAGCGCTTCGTCGACCTGACGGGCCAGCGCATCCGCGCCGGCCGCGGCACGGCGCTCGAGGACTCGCGCGCCCGTGCCCAGCTCGAGCAATTGCGCGCCGCCAAGCCGCCGTTGCTGGCGCAAACCCGCACCGCGCAGTTCCGGCTGGCGGCGCTGACCGGCCGCGCCCCCGCCGAGATGGCGGACAGCGAGGTTGCCTGCAGCGCCGCGCCGCGCCTGGCGCAGGCCATCCCGGTGGGCGACGGTGCCGCCCTGCTGCGCCGCCGCCCCGATGTCCGCGGCGCCGAGCGCAGCCTGGCCGGCGCCACCGCGCGTATCGGCATCGCCGTCAGCGACCTGTATCCCAGCGTGAGCCTGGGCCTGTCGGCCGGCAGCAGCGGCGCACTGGACCGCTTCGGCGCCGGCAACGCCTTCCGCTGGAGCCTGGGCCCGCTGATCTCGTGGACCCTGCCCACCAGTGCCGGCCATGCCCGCGTGGCCGAAGCGGAAGCCGGCACGGCCGCCGCGCTGGCGCGTTTCGACGGCGTCGTGCTCAACGCGCTGCGCGAAACGGAAACCGCGATGACGGTATATGCCCGCGAACTGGACCGCAACGGCGCGCTGCGCGCCGCCCGCGAACAGAGCGCGCTGGCCGCCAGCCAGTCGCACCGCCTGTACCAGGCCGGCAAGATCGACTTCCTGTCCGTGCTCGATGCCGACCGCACGCTGGCCGCCGGCGAAGGGGCGCTTGCCGCCTCCGATGCGCAGGTGGCGGCCGACCAGGTCGCGCTGTTCCTGGCCCTGGGCGGCGGCTGGGAGTAAGAGTTGGAAATGAGCTGGAAATGAGCTGGCAATGAGCCGGCAGTGCGCTGGCAAAGGCGTGCCGGACACGGCGCACCATTTCGATGCGTGGGGCTGGCGTACTTGGCGAAAGAAAGCGAAAATACGGTTCGCGCAGTGTTTCAGGCCTTCGATGGCCGCAGCGCCTCAAAAAAAAGCGGCGGCCGGGAAACCGGACCACCGCGAAGGGAAGCGCGCCATGGGGCAGGCGCTGTCGAAACACTGTGCGAGCTGTCTCGGTGAACCGAGTGTAAAGCGGTTTGACCGAACATAAAAGACGAACTAATTTGAACGTCAGTTCGCAAAATGCGAAGCATTTGCATTTACGCGGATCGATGCCGGTGCGTTTCGATGGCGTTCTGGCAGGAGGAAGCCGCAGGCAAGCGCGAAATCCGGCCAAAAAAAATGCCGGCGCATCGGCCGGCTGAATTCCAATCCTTGGCGGAGTTGGAGGAGACAGGAGCATCTTCCCACCTGCCTCGTCGCAGCGCCAATTTTATCTGGCGATACCTCTCATCACCGTAACGCATGAGTACCCGTCCGGGCTCCTGCCGGGTACCGGCAGCTCCGGCCACTAGATCGCCGCCCGGCCCGGCGACGACCCCACATAGGGATTGTACGAATCCATGTCCTTCACGCTGCCGGCCATCAGCTCGACGAAATCCTTCAGCTTGCGCGACCTGTAGCGCTGCTGCTGGTAGGCACAGTAGATGCGCGTGCGTTCCGGCTTCCAGTTCGGCAGCACCGGCACCAGGATCCGGCGCGACACCTCCGGCTGCACGAAGAAATCGGGCAGCAGGGCAATGCCGAAGCCATCCAGGCAAAAGGTCTTCATCACCCAGTGATCGTTGGTGGCCACGCCGGTGCGTGGCACATAGGGCTGGCTGTGCCGCTCGCTGTGCAGCATGAT
>DASVVD010000469.1:0-2497 GCA_036386715.1 Pseudoduganella sp. | reverse complement strand
CGCACAGCCAGGATTGCGCATATTCGATCGTCTCGCCATGGCGGTTGCGGACGCGCTCGAAGCCGGTCAGCGTAAAGCGGTTGTCGCCGCACCACAGGATGCGGGGATCGATCAGCGTTTCGCGGATGACCTGGGAATCGTGTTCCATCAACCGGGCCAGCTTGACGGGCCGGTGCAGGCCCTGGTCATCGGTATCGAGGATGCGCAGGTCGCCGAAACGGGGAGCGGCCCGGTCGCCCAGCACGCGGCTGGGCAGCGACACACCGCTCATGCGCAATTTGACCATCTTGATTCTCATGCTTGCCCACCAGAAAATATACTGTGTTTTTATACAGTATATCAGGCGCGTGCAGCGGGACCGTTTTTTTGGCGGATGCCGGCAGGAGGCGTGGCACAAACGGCTATGCCTCCTGCCGGCAGGCGCTTCATGCTACCTGCCACTGCCGAGCGCATTGCCCATCCCTTGCGTGTCGCGCACCATCTGGCTGGCATCGTCGCGCGACATGACCAGCGTCTTGCCGTCCCTGCTGACGGCCTTGCGCGGGATGTTGCTGCCGGTCGGGGTATAGGCGGTATCCTCGTTGAACTTGTTGACCGTCCCTTCGGGATCGGTGGCGGCGCATGCGGTCAGCAGGAAGGCGGTGGCCAGGATGGCATATCTCATGGAATCCTCCGTTGGTCGAGCCTTCCAGCGTAGCACCGCGCCGCCTGCCTGTACCGGCCATTGGTGACATAAAGACAATTTCACGACAATTCAAAAGAGTTGTAAAGTCATCATACAACCGAAGGCGCCCGACAGCCTGCTGGTATAATCGGCACTTCTCGAGGACCTCATGCGCATGACCGATACCACCGCCACCATTCCCGCCGCGCCGAAAAAGCGCTACCGCAACCTTGCCCAGGGCGTGGTGGAAAACATTGGCGCAAGCATTCGCGAAGGCGTGTTGAAGCCGGGTGAAAAGCTGCCCACGGAATCGGTGATCATGGAACTGCACGGCGTCAGCCGCACCGTGGTGCGCGAGGCGATCTCGCACCTGCAGGCGGCGGGGCTTGTGGAAACGCGCCACGGCATCGGCACCTTCGTGCTGGAACCGCCGGCGCCGGGGCTGCTGATTTCGCCCGATACGATCCGCACGATCGAAGATGTGCTGGCGATCCTGGAACTGCGCATCAGCCTGGAAACCGAAGCGGCCTGGCTGGCCGCGGCGCGCCGCACCGAGCAGCAGTCGCGCGAGATGGGCGATGCGCTGCAGCGCATCCTGCAGGGCGGCTCGGTCGAGGCGGACGTGCAGTTCCACATGCTGATCGCGCAGGCCACCGGCAACCGCTACTTCGTCGACATCCTTACCCACCTCGGCACCACGATCATCCCGCGCGCCCGCGTCAACTCGGCGCAGCTGGCGCACGACGAGCCGTCGGCCTACCTGCAGCGGGTCAACCGCGAACACGAAGACATCTTCCACGCCATCGAGCGCCGCGATCCGGAAGGTGCGCGTGCCGCGATGCGTACCCACCTGTCCAACAGCCGCGAACGGCTGCGCAAGGCCCAGGAAGAAAGCGCCGGCGGCTGACGCTTCCCGAATACGGGGCTGGCTCCGACCCCGGAAACATTTCCTCAAAACCAGGGTCTGTCCCGGGTTTTTTTGCGGTTCCTGCGGTTTTTTGTTTCACGCCACGCCTGGCCACCAAAACGCTTGCCCTGCTTTCGATATGGTTGTACGATGTCATACAACGATGCGCAGGCATCAGATCCTTATCTGTCGTTCCACTCATTTGAAGAAGCGAGACTCACATGCAACCGTTAGAAATCCAGAAAGTCCTGAACCATGGCCTGCTGTCCTTCCCGGTCACCGACTTCGACCAGCAAGGCAACTTCCGCAAGGACACGTATGCCAAGCGTCTGGAATGGCTGTCCCCGTACGGCGCAACGGCCCTGTTCGCCGCTGGCGGCACGGGTGAGTTCTTCTCGCTGACCGCAAATGAATACAGCGACGTCATCCAGACCGCCGTCGATACCTGCCGCGGCGTGGTGCCGATCCTGGCCGGTGCCGGTGGCCCGACCCGCCAGGCAATCGCCTATGCCCAGGAAGCGGAAAAGATCGGCGCGCAGGGTATCCTGCTGCTGCCGCACTACCTGACCGAAGCCAGCCAGGACGGCCTGGTGCGTCACGTGGAAGAAGTCTGCAAATCCGTCGATTTCGGCGTGGTCGTGTACAACCGCGGCGCCTGCCGCCTGACCGCCGACTCGCTGGAAAAGCTGGCTGACCGCAACCCGAACCTGATCGGCTTCAAGGACGGCATCGGCGACATCGAACTGATGATGTCGAACTGGCGCCGCATGGGCGACCGCTTCAGCTACCTGGGCGGCCTGCCGACCGCGGAAGTCTATGCCGGCGCGTACAAGGCGCTCGGCACCCCGGTGTACTCGTCGGCCGTGTTCAACTTCGTGCCGCGGCTGGCCATGGACTTCTACCATGCCACCGCCGCGGGCGACACG
>DASVVD010000468.1:0-1978 GCA_036386715.1 Pseudoduganella sp. | reverse complement strand
GAATTCCCACTGGAAGAACGCGAAGAAGCCCATGATGATGACCACGTCGTGCAGGTTGGCGATGATCGCCGCCACGGCGTACTTCCACTCGAAGCGGATCGCCAGGTAGGCCATCACGCCGATCACCACCATGATCAGCGCATTCAGGCCGTTCTGCGCCAGCTCCTCGCCGACCTGCGGGCCGACGAATTCAACCCGCTGCAACGAAATCAGTTCCTTGCCGGCGGCGTCCAGGCAGGCGGTGTGGGCGTGGTGTTCGCCCTGTGCCGTCACCTGGTCGGTGGTGCGGGCCGTGCCCTTCTCGGCGCGGCACAGCCCTTCGAAGGCGCGCGCCGACGTCGAGTCGGTGCTGGTGCCCGGCGTGATCGGCAGGCGGATCATCACGTCGCTGGCGGTACCGAACGTGCTGGCTTCGGGGTGCTCGAAGCCGGCCTCGCGCAGCGAGACGCGCATGCGGTCGAGGTCGGCCGCATGGGGGTATTTCACCTCCACGACCGTGCCGCCCTTGAACTCGATCGACAGGTTCAGGCCTTTGGTGGCCAGGAAGAACACGGCCGCCACGAACGTCAGCGCCGAGACGACGTTGAAGATCGTCGCATAGCGCATGAACGGGATGTCTCTGTGAATACGGAAAAATTCCATGGAATCCTCTGAGCTAAGTGGTTACTTCGGCTGGCCCGGTACCCAGACGGTACCGATCGACAGCGTTTGCAGTTTCTTCTTGCGGCCGTACCACAGGTTGACCACGCCACGCGACACGAAGACGGCGGAGAACATCGAGGTCAGGATACCCAGGGCGTGCACGATGGCGAAGCCGCGCACCGCGCCCGAGCCGAACACCAGCAGCGCCAGCGCCACGATCAGCGTGGTCACGTTCGAGTCGAAGATGGTGGCCCAGGCGCGGTCGAAGCCGGCCGAGATGGCGGCCTGCGGCGAGGCGCCGGAACGCAGTTCCTCGCGCACCCGCTCGTTGATCAGCACGTTGGCGTCGATCGCCATGCCCAGGGCCAGCGCGATAGCGGCGATACCCGGCAAGGTCAATGTGATCTGCATCACCGACAGGATGGCCACCAGCAGCAGCACGTTGATGGCCAGCGCCAGCACGGAGAAGAAGCCGAACATCATGTAGTAGATGACCATGAACACGGCGATCGCGGCAAAACCGTACAGCGTGGAATTGAAGCCCTTGGTGATGTTCTCGGCGCCCAGCTGCGGGCCGATCAGGCGTTCCTCGATGACCTGCATCGGCGCATACAGCGCACCCGACTTGAGCAGCAGCGCCAGCTCGGTGGAATTCTCGATGCTACCCATGCCGGTAATGCGGAAGCGGCTGCCCAGTTCGTCCTGGATCGTGGCCACCGACAGCACTTCCGGCTTGCCCTTCTCGAACAGCACGATGGCCATGCCTTTGCCCACGTTGCCGCGGGTGGCTTCGCGCATGCGGCGGCCGCCGTCGCCGTTCAGGTCGATCGACACGGCCGGCTGCTGGTTTTCATCGAACGACGCCGTGGCGGACGAGATGAACTCGCCGGAAATGATGACGTCCTTGTACAGCACGACCGGCACGTTCTTGCCAACCGTGAACAACTCGGAATTGAGCGGGATCGCCGCATTGAGCTCGGTACCGCGCGTGACCGTCTGGTCGACCAGGCGCACTTCCAGCGTGGCGGTGCGGCCGATGATCGCCTTGGCGCGGGCCACGTCCTGCACGCCGGGCAGCTGGACGATGATGCGGTCCACGCCCTGCTGCTGGATGATCGGTTCGCTCACGCCCAGCTCGTTGACGCGCTTGGACAGGGTGGCGATGTTCTGCTTGACGCCGTTATCGAGCGTGGCCTTCAGCGCGGCCGGCTTCATCGACGCGGTCAGCGTCAGGTCGGCGCCGCTGGTGCCCTCGGCGAACTGCAGCTCGTTCATCTCGCCCAGTGCCTTGCGGGCGCCCTGGCGGGTGGCTTCGTCGCGGAATTTCACGATGATC
>DASVVD010000467.1:0-5040 GCA_036386715.1 Pseudoduganella sp. | reverse complement strand
CAGAACGTGAATGGCTACCACAGCCGCTTCAAGGGCTGGCTGGCCCGATTCCTCGGCGTCGCCAGCCACTACCTGCCGAATTACCTCGGCTGGCGTCATGCGCTGGAGGGCAATCGGATCGCTGCACCGCTGGACTTGCTGGGAGTTGCCCTTGGCGCGAGGTGCTGCTGAAAGGCTGGCCCGGGCCTGCGATACGGGAGCGCTTCCAACAACCTCAGGTGACAGCGCCAAAATATTTTCCACACCCACTGACGCTTTTCGCATCTCGCCGCACAAGGGGATTACCAACGACATCAATGAGGTATCCCTTGCAGAACCACGCAATGACAGCGGCCGTGCTGGCCACCCTTCCTTTCATCGCACTCCACCCGCAGGCGCAGGGCCAGCGCCAGGACTACAAGCTTCCGGCGGCGCCGCTGGAGCAGACCCTGCTGCTGATCGCGGCCGATACCGGCGTGGCGCTGGCCTATGACCCGCGCCTGCTCGGCGGCGCGCGCTCGGCACCTGTCGTCGGCCGCTACAGCGCTTCCGAGGCGATCGCCCGCGCGCTCGATGGCAGCGGCTTCGAGCTGGCCGGCAACGGCGGCGACGCGCTGACGATCCGCCGCGCCCTGCAGAAGCCGGCGGCACCCGTGGCGCCGCACTACGTCAAGGTGGCGGCACCCGTGGCACCGGCGGCACCGGTGATCGCGGCCGCCGCGCAGCCGGCAACGATGGCCACCGTCACGGTCAGCGGCGCGCGCCAGGACCGCCGTGCCGCGCAAGACGATCCGCAACGCACGCCCACGTCGTCTTACCGCATCAGCGGCGACGAACTCGAGGAACAGAACGTCACCACCATCGAGGAACTGCAGCAGCTGGTGCCGGGCCTGAATATCCAGAGCACCGATCCGTCGGACATGCAGATCACCATCCGCGGCATCGGCGACGGCGGCGGCCAGGCCAGTGGCGATGCCAATATCGGCATGCCAAGCAGCGTGGCGGTGTATGTCGACGGCGTCTACCTGGCCCGCCCAGGCATGCTGTCGAGCCTCGGCGACATCGCCCAGGCCGAAGTGCTGAGCGGCGCACAGGGCACGATGTTCGGCGCCAACGCCACCGGCGGGGTGCTGAACATCACCACCAAGTCGCCTTCGTTCGTGCCGGAAGCCGGCATCACCGTGTCGGCCGGCCAGCACGGCTACCAGCGCGTGCGCGGCGTGGTCTCCGGGCCGTTGTCCGAAAACTGGGCCGGGCGCCTGAACGTGGTGCGCAGTGCCTCGGATGGCGCCGTGACCAACCTGCGCACCGGCAACCAGCTCAATGGCGGCGCGTCGAACGGCGCCCGCGGCCAGCTGCTGTACCGGGGCGGCGACAGCTTCACGCTGCGCCTTGCCGCCGACTACAACAACAGCAACAGCGAGCCGGCCGCGGTACTGCTGGCCACCCATGCCATCAACGGCCGCGACACCTACCTGACGCATTCGGCGGCCGCCGGCAACAACGTGGTATTCGGCCCGAACGTCGACCTGGACGATGAAAACCACATCCACGTGGTGCAGGGCGGCGCCTCCGCCCTGGCAGAGTGGGAGCTGGCCGGCGGCTGGCGGCTGCGCTCCGTGACCTCGCTGCGTTACTTCCATTCCCAGCCGACGATGGCGGATGGCCTTTCCGTGCGGGTCTACGCCAACACCGGCACCGAGGTGCGCGACAAGACCTGGTCGCAGGAAGTGCGGGTCGATTCGCCCGGCGGCGGCGCGGTTGACTACGCATTCGGCCTGACTTACCTGGGCCAGCACGCCGAGACACTGGCGCACACGCGCTACGCCGGCACCACCGTGCCCGCACTGTGGCTCGACAGCACTGCCTACCGCAACCTGGACGTGATCCGCCTCGGGCTGCTGCGCGACCGCATGCTGTCGCCGTTCGCCCAGGGCACGCTGCACGTGGGCGACACCGTCGACATCACGGCCGGCGTGCGCGCCAACATCCAGAAGAAGGGCGGCAGCTTCATCCGCTACAACCGGGTGCCGTTCAATTCCGGCTACCTCGAGGAGCAGCACACGCTGCCTTCCGGCACGCTGACGGCCAACTGGCGCTTCATGCCCGGCTGGAGCACCTACGCGGCGGCGTCGTACGGCGAGAAGTCGGGCGGCCTGAACATCTCGGCCGGCGCCGCGCGCCAGGCCGGCCTGGACTCGCTGTACATCAAGCCGGAGAAGACGAAAAGCGCCGAGATCGGCGTGAAGGCCAGCCTGGCCGCCGATCGCCTGGCCCTGAAGGCCAGCCTGTTCCTCACCGAGATCAGCGATTTCCAGACCCAGGGCTACAACCCGGACGACCAGCAGGTGTACCTGCTGAACGCCGGCACGTTCATCTCGCGCGGCGCCGAGGCCAGCGCGCGCTGGGCGCCGGACCGCCACTGGCGCATCGACACGGCGGCCGTGTTCAACGACACCTATTATACGCACTACGAGAATGCACGCTGCGCGCCCGAGGTGACGCTGGCGCCGAATCCGCCGCCGTCGTGCAACCTCACGGGCCAGCGCGTATTCAATGCGCCACGCCTGACCGCCAATGCCAGCGTGCGCTATGGCTGGACCGCGGACAGCGGCCTGCGCTCGTTCGTCTCGGCCCGTTATGCCTACCGCAGCTGGATGTTCGGCACCGTCGATGCCTCGCAGTTCACGCGGGTGCCGGGCTATGGCCTGGCGTCGTTCGCCGCCGGTACCGAAGGCAAGGCCGGGGCGGGCGAGTGGAGCGCGTCGGTGTTCCTGAACAACGCGTTCGACAAGACCTATTACAAGCGCATGGCGAACGGCGACTACGGTTCGGTCGCCGGCTGGCTGGGCGAACGTCGTACACTTGGCGTCTCGCTGGCATACCGCTACTGAAACATCGCTGCTGCAACATCGCTGCTGCAACATAGCTGAACAACCATAACGTTACAGGAAGAAGGAGACCGATGGACCGTCGTAACCTGCTCAAACTCTCCGCGCTGGTAGCCGGCGCGCCCGCCATGACGATGCTGCCGGCACGTGCCGCCGGCGGGCCGGCCACGGCGCCGGCGGGGCCCACGACGCTGCGCTGGCTCGATGGCGCGGCACCGGACAGCTTCACCGGCGCCACGTTCGGCGTGCCATGGCCGCAGGGCCAGGTACCGCGCGCCAGCGGTTTCACCTTGAGCGCCGCGGGGGGCAAGGCGCCGGCGCTGCAATCCTGGCCGCTGGCCTGGTGGCCGGACGGTTCGGTGAAATGGAGTGCCCATGCGATCGGCGGCGGCGCCCCGGCCGGCAGTTATGACCTGCAGCCGGTGCCGGCGGCACCGGCGCAGGCAGGGCAGGCGGGTGGCATGGTGCGGCGCACCGCGGAAGGGATCGTGGTCGATACCGGCAGCCTGCGGGCGCGCCTGGCCGGCAAGGGCCAAGGCGTGTTTGCCGAGGTGGCGTTGGCCGGGCAGGCATTGCTCCGCGACGGCGAGCTGGTGCTGCTGACCGACAGCATCGACGATGCTGAAAGTGCGGGCGAGGAGGGCGCCAGTGCGCGGCGGCGCTGGCGCGGCGATGTCGCGCAGGTGGAGATCGAACAGGACGGCCCGGTGCGTGCCGTGCTGAAGCTGACCGGCTCGCACCGGGCCGAGGACGGCGCCGCGCTGCTGCCGTTCACGCTGCGCCTCGAATTCCATCGCGGCAGCGACGCGATCCGCGTGCTGCACACCTTCGTCATCGACCTCGATCCCGCGCGGCTGCAGGTGCGCGGCATCGGCCTGCGCTTCGGCGCGGTGCTCGATGGTGCCCCGCATGACCGCCACGTGCGCTTCGTTTCCGCCGCCGGCGGTGTGTTTGCCGAGAGCGTGCGCAGCCTGACCGGCCTGCGGCGCGACGTGGGCGACGACAACGCGGCAGCCCAGGTGGCCGGGCTGCCGCTGCCGCCAGTGGAACAATTGCCGCAGGCGGTGCGCGAGGGCCTGGCGTATGTGCCGGCGTTCGGTGACTACCGGCTGCTGCAGCCCAATGCCGACGGTTTCACGATCACCAAGCGCACCGCCAAAGGGCATGGCTGGATTGCGGCGGGCAGCGGCACGCGTGCCGGCGGTACCGGCTATGTCGGCGGCACGCGTGGCGGCGTGGCCTTCGGCGTGCGCAATTTCTGGCAAAGCTATCCCGGCCAGATCGACATCGCCGGCGCCGCCGGCGACAGCGCCGCGGTCACGCTGTGGCTGTGGGCGCCCGAGTCGCCGCCGATGCAGCTGCGCTTCTTCCACGACGGCATGGGCCAGGACACCCATGAGAAACAGCGTGCCGCGCTGGACATCACCTACGAGGACTACGAGCCCGGCTTCGGCTCGCCGCTTGGCATCGCGCGCACCAGCGAGCTCGAACTGCAGCTGTTCGCCGCAACGCCCGCGGCGGCCGCGCTGGCGGCGGTGGCCAGGCGCATCGCGCAGCCGCCGCGGCTGCTGCCGACACCGGAACGACTGCATGCGGCCGGCGTGTTCAGCGATTACTGGGCGCCTCAAGGCCGGGGCGGCGTCCGCGCCAAACCGCTCGAAGCGCGGCTGGCGCAGCTGTTCGACTACTACAAGGGCCAGGTCGAAGGGCGCCGCTGGTATGGCTTCTGGGATTACGGCGACGTGATGCACACCTACGATCCGCGCCGCCACCAGTGGCGCTACGACGTCGGCGGCTTCGCGTGGGACAACTCCGAGCTGTCCACCGATATCTGGCTATGGCACTACTTCCTGCATTCGGGCCGCGCCGATGCCTTCCGTTTCGCCGAAGCGATGACACGCCATACCGGCGAGGTGGACGTGTACCATATCGGCCCGTTCAGCCCGCTGGGCACGCGGCACGGCGTGCAGCACTGGGGCGACAGCGCCAAGCAGCTGCGCATCTCCACCGCGATCAACCGGCGCTTCATGTACTACCTGACGGCGGACGAACGCATCGGCGACCTGCTGACCGAACAGCAGGACGCGGTGCGGCGGCTGCGCGATATCGCGCCCGGCCGCAAGATCGGACAACAGCTGGCCACCGGCACCGACGAGGCCAGCGTGGGCTT
>DASVVD010000466.1:0-11157 GCA_036386715.1 Pseudoduganella sp. | reverse complement strand
GGCGTGCCGAATTCGCGCACCGGGTCGGCCTGGCGCAGCAGGCGGGCGTCGCCCATCTTGAGGATTTCGCGGACGGTCACAGCGTCTCCTTTGCCTGCGCCACGAATTCGGCGAATTCCGCGCGCGTTTCCGGGTGTTTCAGGCCCATCGCCACGGTGGCCTTCAGGTAGCCCAGCTTCGAGCCGCAGTCATAGCGCTGGCCATCGTAGCGGTAGGCCAGCACGCGCTCGTGCTGCAGCAGCGCGGCGATGCCGTCGGTCAGCTGGATCTCGCCGCCGGCGCCCTTGCCCACCTGTTCGAGGAAGTCGAAGATGCGCGCGGACAGCACGTAGCGGCCGACCACGGCCAGCGTGGACGGTGCCTTTTCCGGCGTCGGCTTCTCGACGATGCCGGACACCAGTTCGAGCCGGTCGCGATAAGGCGATGCGCTGACGATGCCGTACTGGCGGGTGTTCTCGCGCGGCACTTCCTGCACCGCCAGCAGGCTGGCGCGCTCGAATTCATAGTGTTCGGTCATCTGCGCGAGCACGGGGCGCACGCCCTCCGGTGTGTCCATGAAGTCGTCCGCCAGCAGCACGGCGAACGGATCGTTGCCCACCACCGGGCGTGCGCACAGCACCGCGTGGCCCAGGCCCAGCGGCGCCGACTGGCGGATGTAGATGCAGTTGACGTTCTTCGGGATCACGTTCTGCACCAGCTCCAGGAGGTGCTGCTTGTGCGCTGCCTCCAGCTCGGCCTCGAGCTCGTAGGCCGTGTCGAAGTGATCCTCGATCGCCCGCTTGTTGCGGCCGGTGATGAAGACCAGGTCCGTGATGCCGGCCGCCACGGCCTCCTCGACCGCATACTGGATCAGCGGCTTGTCGACGATCGGCAGCATCTCCTTCGGCTGCGCCTTGGTCGCGGGAAGAAAGCGGCTGCCCAGCCCCGCCACGGGAAATACGGCCTTGCGGATTTGATTCATGTGCGGTTCTCGTTCTGAATGTTGCTCAAATTCGGGGGCTTCACAGGGCTTTCACGGAGCATGCTCCGCGCCTGTGAAGCGGTGATGGCATGCAGGCCATCACTCCTCCCTGACCCACGTTTGGGAAACTACTTGCCCAGCAGCGCCAGCAAGGCCGCTTCGTCCAGGATCGTGACGCCCAGTTCCTCGGCTTTCGCCAGCTTGCTGCCGGCGTCGGCGCCGGCGACCACGTAGGACGTCTTCTTCGATACGGAGCCGGAGACCTTGCCGCCGGCGGCTTCGATCATCGCGCCGGCGGCATCGCGCGACAGCGTCGGCAGCGTGCCGGTCAGCACGAAGCTCTTGCCGGACATCGGGCCCTCCTCGACAGCCGCCGCTTCCGGCAACTGCGCCAGCAGCTCGGTGCGCAGCGCCGACAATGCCATCAGCGACGCCCGATTCGCCTCGCTGGCGCTCCACGTTTCGAGCGAAGCCACCACGCCCGCCGGCAGGCCATACACGCCGAACACCTTCTGGAAAGCCAGCTTTTCCAGCGTCATGCCGTCGGCCAGCAGCTGCCTGGCGCGGGGCTCGGTCAGCTTGGGGATGCCCAGCGCGGCCAGCAGTTGCACTTCGTCGAGCTTTTCGCGCAGCTGTGCCTTCGGCGCGTGTTCGCCCTGCGGCGTGACGCCGGCGGCGAGCAGCGCGTCGATGGCCTGCTGGTTTTTCTCTTCGGCGAAGAAGTCGGCGATCGATTCGGCCACGGTGCCGCCGATATCGGGCAGCACGCGCAGCAGCGCGGCCGGCGCCCGGCGCACCAGCTCGAATTTGCCGAGCCACTCGGCCAGCGTCTTGCCGGTGGATTCGCCGACGTGCCGGATGCCCAGCGCGAACAGCAGGCGCTCCAGCGGCGGCTTCTTGCTGGCCTCGATCGCGGCGAGCAGGTTGTCGGCCCATTTGGTGGGGACCTTGCCCTGCCGGACGGTTTCCGGCGTAGTGCCGTCGCGCTCGTCCGCGGCGCGCTTCATCTGCAGCAGGTCGTCCAGCGTCAGCCTGTACAGGTCGGCCACGCCGTGCACCAGGTTGCATTCGACCAGGCTGTCGATGTAGCGGTCGCCCAGGCCTTCGATATCCATCATGCGGCGGCCGGCGAAATGGCGGATCGCTTCCTTGCGCTGCGCCGCGCAGGTGAGCCCGCCGGAGCAGCGTGCTATTGCTTCTCCTTCTTCGCGCACCACGTGCGAGCCGCACACCGGGCACCTGTCGGGCAGCACCCAGGCCGCCGGCTCGGGCACGGGGCGGCGGTCCGGCACCACGGCCAGCACTTCGGGGATCACATCGCCGGCGCGGCGCACGATCACGGTATCGCCCACGCGCACATCCTTGCGGCGCACTTCATCCTCGTTGTGCAGCGTGGCGTTGGTGACGGTCACGCCGCCCACGAACACCGGCACGAGCCGCGCCACGGGCGTGATGGCGCCGGTACGGCCCACCTGCACCTCGATCGCCTGCACCGTGGTCAGCGCCTCCTCGGCGGCGAATTTGTGGGCCAGCGCAAAGCGCGGCGCGCGCGACCGGAAGCCCAGCGCGCGCTGGTCTTCCAGCCGGTTGGCCTTGTAGACGACGCCGTCGATCTCGTAGGCCATCGCGGCCCGGGCCTTGCCCACCCGCGCGTAGAACGCCAGCAGGCCTTCGGCGCCCTGCACCACGGCACGTTCGCTAGCCACCGGCAGGCCGAGCTGCTCGTACCAGTCCAGCAAGCCGGAGTGGGTCTCCGGCATGTCAGCACCGACCAGTTCGCCAATGCCATAGGCGAAGAAGCGCAGCTTGCGCTGCGCCGTGATGCGCGAATCGAGCTGGCGCAGCGCGCCGGCCGCGGCATTGCGGGGATTGACGAATTCCTTCTGGCCCGCCGCGCGCTGGCGCTCGTTCATCGCCGCGAAATCGGCCTTGAACATCAACACTTCGCCGCGCACCTCAAGCACTTCCGGCACGCTCTTGCCAGGCACATTGCCGTGCAGGCGCAACGGAATCGCCTTGATCGTGCGGACGTTCGCCGACACATCCTCGCCGGTATAGCCATCGCCGCGCGTGGCGGCCTGCACGAACACGCCGTTTTCATAGCGCAGGTTGATCGCCAGCCCGTCGAACTTCAGTTCGGCCGCATAGTCCACCTGCGGCACATCGAGGCCTTCGCGCACGCGGCGGTCGAAGTTCTCGATGTCCTCGTCGTTGAAGCCGTTGTTCAGCGACAGCATCGGCACCGCGTGCGTGACCGCCGCGAACTGCCCCAGCGGCGGCGCGCCCACCCGCTGCGTGGGCGAATCCGGCTGGGCCAGTTCGGGGTGCGCCGCCTCGATCTGCTGCAGTTCGACGAACAGCTTGTCGTACTCGGCATCCGGAATGGTTGGCGCATCCAGCACGTGATAGGCGTGCAGGTGCCGGTTCAGTTCCGCCGTCAGCCAGGCGGCCCGCTCGGCGGGGCTATGCGAATCTTGACTCATGTCTCGAAAAATCAGTTGAACAGCCGCAGCGCGCGGGTCGAGCCGGCCGGGATATCGGAAGCTTCCATGTCGGTATAGAACTCCTTGACCTGGCCGGCGATCTCGGCGATCGACGCATCGGACAGCGGCTGGTTGTAGTCGTCGACGATGATGGCATCCAGGCGCTGCACCAGCGAGCGGGCGCAGGCGATCATGGCGCCGAAGCCGTCGCGGGCCGGGGCCACGCAGGGCACGTCGAGCAGCAGCGTGAGGCGCGCGGTGGTTTCCTCGGCCGGCGACACGTTCATGGACAGCGTGAACAGCTGGCCGCCTTCGCCGTCGCCCATCACGAAACGGCCATCCGGGCGCAGGTCGAAGCCCTGCTTTTCCAGCGCGCCGACCAGCGTGGTCACATCCCAAGGCGCGCCGTTGGCGGCCAGGTTCACGCCCAGCTGGGCATCGTGCGCGGCCACGAAGCGGTGCAGGTTCCTGGCTTCGGCCATCACTTCGATCATGTCGGGAATCTGCGGCTCGGCGCCGATATCGTCGGCCACGCCGCGCAGGCGCGTCACCAGTTCGGAGTATTCCAGTTCGTTCAGCGCGGTGGTGCGGCTGGCCAGCTGCACGCCGCCCTGCACCTTGGTGTAGACGATGCCATGGCGGATCGGCTCCCAGTCGCCGGAAACGGCCAGGCCGATATAGTGCACCGGCTTGTTGCCGACCAGGCGCAGCTTTTGCAGCGCCGGCAGCAGCTTCTCGCCGCGCTGCGCGGTTTCCATGTCGAGTGGCAGCAGGCAGTCGATCAGCGGATCGACCAGTGACGTGGCCTGCTCGGCACGCAGCGTTGCGGCGTCGACCACCGGGGCCGGTGCCGGCGCGACCGGTGCCGGCGCAGCGGGTGCGGTGACCGGCGTGGGAGCGGAGGCGGATGCAGATGCGGCTGCCGGCGCAGGTGTGGGCGTGACGCCAGCCGGGGCCACGGTGGCCGCAACCGGGTCATCGGCCGTCACGGGCACGGGATCGATCGTGAATTCAGGCGTGGCAGCGGCGACGGTGGCGCTGGCGGCGGGCGCCGGGGTGAGGGTCGCGGCGGGCGTGGCGGCAGGCGCCGCGGTCAGCGGCTCATCCACCGTGAATTCGGGGCGCTGCACATCATCGGCCACCAGGCTCGGCGCCACGGTGTCCTCGTGCGACGGCCTGCCGTAGGCGCCGGAGCCGCCATCGACGATCGGCACGTCGCCCAGCGTGAAGCTCGGTTCCGCACGCGCGGTTGCCGGCCCGTGCACGGGTGCCGGTTCCGCCGCGGCGGCGTCGAAGGCCGGTTCCTCGGTGCGCATCAGCACGTCGTCATGCTCGGACGCGAAAGCCCGTTCGACGCTTTTCTTGGCCTTGTGCTCCTGCCACTTGTTGTAGACGAATACACCGGCGACGAATACGCCGGCGGCTGCGATCAAACTGGTCTGAAAATCTGTCATGCTGCTTGTGCCTCGGTAGCGAAGTTGGCGGCGGCTTCCATATCCACCGCCACGATGCGCGATACGCCCTGCTCCTGCATCGTCACACCGATCAGTTGAGTGGCCATCTCCATCGCGATCTTGTTATGCGAGATGAAGAGGAATTGGGTCTGGTCGGACATGCGTTTCACCATCCTGCAGAAACGTTCCGTGTTGGCGTCGTCCAGCGGTGCATCGACTTCGTCGAGCAGGCAGAACGGCGCCGGGTTCAGCCGGAACATCGAAAACACGAGCGCCGTTGCCGTCAGCGCCTTTTCGCCGCCGGACAGCAGGTGGATCGTCGCGTTCTTCTTGCCCGGCGGTTGCGCCATGACCTGCACGCCGGCGTTGAGGATCTCGTCGCCCGTCATGGTCAGTTTAGCCTGTCCGCCACCGAACAGGATCGGGAACAGCTCGGAAAAGTGCCCATTGACGCGATCGAAGGTTTCCTGCAGCAGGTCGCGCGTTTCCTTGTCGATCTTCTGGATCGCATCTTCCAGCGTGCCGATCGCCTCGGTCAGGTCGCGGTTCTGCGCATCCAGGTAGTTCCTGCGCTCGGACGCCTGCGCCAGCTCGTCGAGCGCGGCCAGGTTGACGGCGCCCAGCGCGGCGATCGCGTTGGACAGCCGCGTGACCTCGCCTTGCAGGTATTGCGCCTTCATGTCCGGCTGCAGCCGGGCCGCCAGCGCCTGTTCGTCGAACTGCCCGGCGGCCTGCGCCTCGGCCAGCAGTTGCGCGAACTGCTCCTGGTTCAGCCGTGCGGCCTGTTCCTTCAGCTGCATTTCCATGATGCGGTCGCGCTGCGGCTGCAGGCTGCGTTCGCTGCTGGTGCGCGCCTCCTCGGCATGGCGCATCTGCTGCGAGACCTGGTCCAGCTCGTGGCGCGCATCGGCCAGCGCGCGCTCCTGCTGGGTGCGGCGGTCGAGCAGGCCTTGCAGGCCTTCGTCGGCGCTGCCCGCTTCCAGGCCGGCCAGTTCCAGCTCGCCGGTGCGCAGGCTCTCGGTCACCTGGGCGGCCTGGGTGGTGGCTGTGGCGATGTTGCGGCGCAGCTCGTCGATGCGGTTGCGCGCGGATTTTTCCGCGAACTGCGCTTCCTGCGCGCGCCGTTCCAGGTCGCGCAGCGCCTCGCGCGCGTCGGCCAGGCGGCTTTCGATGCGCAGGAACGCTTCCTGCCCTTCCTCGTGCGCGCCCTGCAGTTCGGCCAGCCCGACATCGAGCTGCTCGAATTTTTCTTCCGACTCCAGCTTGACCGCCATCTGCTCGGCTTCCTGCGCGGCGATCTCGGCAAGATCGCTGTCGATCTGCGTGCTGCGCTGGGCAAAGCGCGCCTCGACCTCGGACAGTTTCACCACGTCGAGCTGCAGGGCATGCACGGCGCTGGTCAGCAAACCGTTTTTCTGCCGCAGCTCGGTCACCACGCGGGTGTGCTGCGTGAGAGCCGCCTCGGCGCGCACCGCGCGGGCGCGGGCCTCGTCGGCCAGCAGCGCCTGGGCGCGCAGCTGCTTGGCGATATTGTCGATTTCCTGCTGGCGCCCCAGCATGCCTTCCTGTTCGGAATCCGCGGCATGGAAGCGCACGCTGGACTGCGTGACGACGTGGCCCTGGCGCGTGACGAAACAGGCGCCGGCCGGCAGGTGCACGCGGTTCGAGAACGCCAGCGCCGTATCCTCGGCCACGAAGACATTGTGCAGCCAGTCCTGCAGCACGCCGCGCAGGCCGGGGTCGTTCAGTTTCAGCAGGTCGAGCAGCGGCTTGAAGCCGACCGGCGCGGCAGCGGGTGGCGCGGCGGTAACGGGCGCAAACAGGGCCAGCTTGGCCGGCGGCGCATCGCCGATGAAGTGCCTGGCCCAGTCGAGGTTGGAGACCTGCAAGGCGCCGGCGCGTTCGCGCAGCACCGATTCCACGGCCGGCTCCCAGCCCGGTTCGATCGCCAGCTTCTGCCACAGGCGCGGCAGCTCGTCGAGCCCGTGCTTTTGCAGCCACGGCGTGACCTTGCCCTGCGTCTGCACGCGTTCCTGCAGCTGGCGCAGCGCGGTGAGGCGCGCTTCGAGCTGCGCGCTGGTGGCGCTTTCGCCCTGCACGGCGGCCTGCGCGGCGCGGCGTTCTTCTTCCAGGCGCGGCTGCTGTTCCAGCGCCTCTTCCAGCGTCATGCCGTTTTCCTCCAGCAGCTGGCGCTTTTCCTCGAGCTGGTAGCGCAGGTTTTCCAGGTGCGACGCATCCGGCATGGCCAGCCCGTTCTTCTCCTGGCGCAGCCGCTCGCCGCGCGTGGCCAGCCCGGACAGGATGTTCGAGGCATTGCGCTGGTGCGCCGATTCCAGCTCGAGCTGCTGCTGCATCTGCATGATGCGGGCGCGCGACCCTGTCGCACTTTCCTGTGCCGCACGCCACTCCGCTTCCAGCAGCGGCAGCAGTTCGCCCTTCTGCTCGGCCAGCATGCCCGATTCCTCGACCTTTGCCGCCAGTTCTTCGAGGTCCATTTCCGCCTCCTCGAGCTGGCTGCGGTATTGCTCGCCCTGCTGCTGCCAGCCGTCGCGCTGCGCCGCCAGCGTGCCGAGCTGCTGCTGCAGGCGGGTGCGCGACTCGATCACGAACTTGATGCGGGCCTCGAGGCTGCCGATTTCGGCGTTGGTCTGGTACAGCGCGCCCTGCGCAGTGTGCAGGCGGTCGCCCACGGCGAAGTGGGCCTGGCGCATCTGTTCCAGCGACAGTTCCACGCCGCGCAACTGGGCGGTCTGCTGTTCGAGGTCGGTCTGCGCCTGCAGCACCTCGGCGAACCAGCGGGCCTGCTCGGCTTGCGCCTCGTTGCGGCGCAGCAGCCAGAGCAGCTTCTGCTTTTCATCCTGTTCCGCCTGCAGCTGGTGGAAGCGGGTGGCGATCGCCGCCTGGCCCTCGAGTTTTTCCAGGTTGCCGGTGAGTTCGCGCAGGATGTCGTCCACCCGTAGCAGGTTGTCGCGCGTGTCGTTCAGCCGGTTTTCCGTTTCGCGCCGGCGCTCCTTGTATTTCGAGACGCCGGCCGCCTCTTCGAGGAACACGCGCAGTTCTTCCGGACGCGATTCGATGATGCGGGAGATCATGCCCTGGCCGATGATCGCGTAGGCACGCGGGCCGAGGCCGGTGCCCAGGAAGATATCCTGGATATCGCGCCGGCGCACCGGCTGGCTGTTGATGTAATAGGTGGAAGTGCCGTCGCGCGTGAGCGTGCGCTTGACGGCGATCTCGGCATACTGGCCCCACTGGCCGGAGGCCTTGCCTTCGTGGTTGTCGAACACCAGTTCGACCGAGGCGCGGCCGGCCGGCTTGCGGTGCGTGGAACCGTTGAAGATCACGTCCTGCATCGACTCGCCGCGCAGCTCGGATGCCTTCGATTCGCCCAGCACCCAGCGCACCGCATCGATGATGTTGGACTTGCCGCAGCCGTTCGGGCCCACCACGCCTACCAGCTGCCCTGGCACCTGGAAATTGGTGGGATCGACGAACGACTTAAATCCCGACAATTTGATGGAGGATAGACGCACGAAGGTAAATGTTCTTTGCCCGGCAGGCTGGTTGCAGAGGTGGTTATCATACCATCGCGCGCAACGGCTCTGGACAAAATCGCACTATTGTGCCCGGCTATACGCTAGACCGGCCCCTGCGCTTTCTTGTACTGCTTGTAGTCGGGGCCCAGCTTCCATGCGCGTTGCACCGGATCGTTGCCCGACAGGTACATCGCCATCTGCTTCACCCAGCGCTCGGCGGGCATCGGTTTCGTGAACGGCATCACGAGCACCAGCGGCACGCACAACGCGACCAGGATACGGCCCACGGCCGCCGGCTGCTCGCTGCGTGCCGTGACGATGAAGGCGGCCGCCACGGCAAAGCCCACGCCGCCGCCCAGCACCACTTCCGACACCGAGTGCGCCAGCACGGGCACGCGGGAAAAGCTGATCACCGCCGCGAACAGCACGCCCACGGCCAGCGCCGCATGGCGCGCCACCGGCCGCGCCTTCAGAAACATCAGGTAGAACACCACGGGATACACGGCGCAGGCGCGCATCGCATGGCCCGACAGGCCGGCGAATTTCCACTGGGGGATGCCGATGCCCCAGCCGTAATAGGCGATCTTGGTGAGTGCGACCAGCAACAGGCCGATACCGAACAGCATGCACCACGACAGCGAAAGGCGCCATGTGCGCCCGGCCAGCAGCCAGACGGCCACGGCAATGCACAGCGGCCCGGTCACGCTCATACTGCCCAGCGCCGACAGCGCCATCCACAACATCATCATCATCGATTGATTCTCCTGATTGCCTGCACAGGGTTATACAGCAAAGGTTACCGTATGGCAACTCACCGTACGACCCGCCTGTACCGTCATGCAACAAGGCCGCTGCCGGCAATGCTCGACCCGGCGCGAAATCCACGCGGATGGCTGCCCGCCAGGCGACCGCGGAGGGGGCAGAGTAGTGACTATATATTAAGGTCCTCTTAAACTTACTGCTTCAATTCTCCGCCGACGCCCGCATCCGCATCGTTCACCGCCAGGACCCGGGTCAGCGCGCGCAGCATGACCCCTTCGGCCTGTAGCACGGTTGCCGTACCGGCACGCAGGCGCTGCGCCAGCTCGCCGGCGGGCAGCGAAAACGCTTCCTCGCGCGCGCCGTTCGAGAAGATGAACAGCGTGCGCAGCGGGCTGATCCACGCCAGCCTGACCTTGCGCGGGCCATCGGCGCCGGCAAGATCGAACCACATTCCCCGCACCAGGCCGGCCAGTTCGTCCGGGTCCGCCGGCACCAGAGGTGCCGCCGCCTGTGCCGCCTCTGCCAGCCTCGCGGCATGCGCCTGGCGGCGCTCGGCGGCCAGCTGCGTGGCCTGCATGGCCAGTTCCAGGCGCCGCTCGGGGGCCATGTCCAGCGGTGCGCGCACGATCGACGCGTGGCATTCGGCCAGTTCGGCGAAGAAGCGCAGCCGCTCGGCATCCTGCCATTTGATCACGTCCAGCCACCGGTTCAGCGTGGCCAGCAGGGCCGGCAGCCTGGCGATCAGGTCCTTGCGCTCCTGCGCATCCAGCTTGGGCCGCACGCTCCACAGCAGGTCGTCCATCGCCTGCGTGGCGTGGCGCACGGCACCGGGCCTGTCGCCGTCGATGCTGTAGGCAACGGTGAGCACGTCGGTCCACTTGTTTTCCAGGAAAGCCTCCACCACGGCCACCACTTCGCCGGTGCCGATGCGCATCGCCACCGTGTCGCGCGCGGCGCGACGGGCGGCGGCGGTCTTTTCCTGCTTCAGGGCGGCGCTGACCGGCACCGCGATGGCACTGGCCGCTTGCACTTCTTCGGCCTGCAGCGCCGCCTCGTGTTCGCGGACGGCCTGGGCGAAAGCCGTCGCCGCCTCGCCTGCGTCGGACGCGGCGCGGTCGACGCTGCGGCGCATGGCCTGGAACTGGCTGTCGTCGCGCCGCGCCCCGCCGCGCAGCGTGCGCTCCCAGCCGAGGTGCGACAGCAGCTCGAGCAGGCGCCGCGCCGGGTGTTCGTCCTGCAAGAAGAAGTCCCGGTCCGCCAGCGCCGCTTTCAGCAGCGGCAGCTGGAGCAGTTGCAGCAGTTCGCGGCTTTCCGGCGCAATCGCCGCATCGGCGGAGACGGTATCGAACACGGCGGAAAGCAGGTCGATCGTGCCCTCGTCGGCGCGCGACAGCACGCCGGGCGGCGCATGGCGCCGCAGTGCCGGCAACTGGCCGGCGTCCGTGCCGCCCTGCGGCAGGCTGGCCAGCCATGCCTGGAGGTGCGGACTGATGGCGCCGGCAGGTGCCGGCGCGGCGCTGCCGGCCGGCTGGTCGTTGGGGCCGGTGCGCGCAAAGAAGGCCCGGAGCTGGCGCGACAGCCCGGCCTGGCGCCGGCCATCATGCGCGGCCTGCTGTGCCCACGGCCGCTGCCCGGGCCCGGGCCGCACGCCATGGCGCTCCAGCGCGAGATTGAGTGCCGCGTAGATCGTGCCCAGGTCATGGAAACGGCCCGGCTGCAGCAGGGCCAGCACGGCGGGTGCGCCGTCGTCCTGGCTGTCGAAGTCGAGCCATGCCTGGCGCAGCGCGGCGATGAAGACCTCGGGCCGGAACGGATTGCTGTGCAGCGCGGCGCGGCCAGACAGGTGCGCCAGCCGGGCATTGAGCGCCGCGAGCGCATCGGCATGCGCCGTATCGAACGGCCTGGCGATGGCGCCGAGCGTGACACGCTGGTCCATCACCTCGTAGGGCACCAGCGCCAGC
>DASVVD010000465.1:0-3978 GCA_036386715.1 Pseudoduganella sp. | reverse complement strand
CGCGCAAGTCCAGTGCCGAGCTGGGGCCCGCCTCCGTGCACACCGCGATCGCCAACGCGCTGGTGCTGGTGGAGCGCCGCCTGGAACTGGACCGGGTGGCGTTCACGCTGGACCCCGGCGAGGCCGACGTGTACGCGCTGTGCGACAGCAACCGGCTCGAACAGGTGCTGCTGAACCTGATGAGCAATGCGCTCGATGCACTGGGCACGCTGGAGCGTGGCGCGCGCCGCGAGCTGGCGGTGGGCGTGACGCAGGCCGAGGATGTGGTACTGATCCGCGTGCGCGACAATGGCCCCGGCCTGTCGGACGAAGCGCGCTCGCGGCTGTTCGAGCCGTTCTTCACCACCAAGCCGCAGGGCGAGGGGCTGGGGCTGGGCCTGGCCATCTCGGAACAGATCGTGCGCGACTTCGGCGGCAGCCTGCGCGTGGAAAGCGCCAGCGCCGGCACCTGCTTCGTCATCGAACTGAAGGCGGCAACACTGGAGACATGATGGATGAGACAGAAAACAACGGCATAGACGTCATCCTGGTCGAGGACGATGCCGCCGTGCGCGAGGGCAGCGCCCAGGCGCTCGACCTGGCCGGTTTTGTCGTGCAGGCCTTCGACAGCGCCGAACCGGCACGCGCCCTGCTGCAGCCGCACTGCCGCGCCGTGCTGGTGAGCGACGTGCGGCTGCCCGGCATGAGCGGGCTGGAACTGCTGGCCGCGGCGCGCGCCATCGATCCCGCGCTGCCGGTGATCCTGGTCACCGGCCATGGCGATATCGCGATGGCGGTGCAGGCCATGCACGACGGCGCCTATGACTTCATCGAAAAACCCTATTCGTCGGCCCAGCTGGCCGACGTGGTGCGGCGCGCGGCCGACAGGCGCCGCCTGCAGCTCGAAGTGCACGAGCTGCGCCAGCGCCTGGCGCACAGCCAGGGCATCGACGCCGCGCTGCTCGGCAACGCGCCGGCCATGCGCGAACTGCGCCGCATGATCCTGGCCGTGGCGAGCCAGCCCGCCGATGTGCTGGTGTATGGCGAAACGGGCACCGGCAAGGAGCTGGTGGCGCGCTGCCTGCACGACTTCGGCGAACGCGCCGGCCACCATTACGTGGCCGTCAACTGCGGCGCGATCCCGGAAACCATCTTCGAGAGCGAACTGTTCGGCCACGAGGCGGGCGCGTTCACGGGCGCGGCCAAGCGCCAGGTAGGCAAGATCGAGCACGCGTCGGGCGGCACGCTGTTCCTCGACGAGGTGGAGAGCCTGCCGCTGGCGATGCAGGTCAAGCTGCTGCGCGTGCTGCAGGAGCGCACCATCGAACGCCTGGGTTCGCACCAGCCCCTGCCGGTGGACGTGCGCGTGATCGCCGCGTCGAAGGCCGACCTGCAGGCGCTGTCGCAACAGGGCCAGTTCCGCGCCGACCTGTATTACCGCCTGAACCTGGTCGTGCTGCAGATCCCGCCCTTGCGCGAACGGCGCGAGGATATTCCGCTGCTGTTCGAGCACTTCCTGCTGGACGCCGCCCGCCGCTACAAGCGCCCTGCCCCGCCCGTGCCCGCCGCGCACATGCAGGCGCTGCTGCGGCACGACTGGCCCGGCAACGTGCGCGAGCTGCGCAACGCCGCCGACCGCTACGTGCTGGGCCTGAGCGGCGCCCTCCCCGGCGTTGCTGCCGCGCCCGGTGCCGACGATACCGTGCCGGTGCCGCTGGCGGACCAGGTCAATGCGTTCGAACGCGACCTGATCGACCTGGAACTGCGCAATGCCGGTGGCAATGTCGCGGCCGCCTGCGTGGTGCTCGGCCTGCCGAAGCAGACCATGTACCACAAGATGCAGAAATACGGGCTGGTGGCGGAGGATTACCGCCAGGGGTAGGCCTGGCGCAGAGGCTGCGCGCAGCCGATGTCCATGGGTAGCTCCCATACTAAAACCAGGCCGCACCCGATCGATGAACCAGGAATCCACCATGAAACACATGCTGCACATCCCCCTCCTGGCCGCGGCCACCCTGGCGCAGGGCGCCTCCGGCGCGCCGGCCGAGCGCGCACTGATGCTGGCCCCGGCCCCCGGCGCGTCTGTCAGCGGTGACACCCAGCTGCTGCTGTCCCCTGCGACGCTGGCGACCAGCCCTGCCGGTATCTCGGAAGCGGCCGAGGCCAGCTCGGCCTTCCTGGCAGCCGTCAAGGCCCGCGACTGCAATACAGCGATGCACTATATCGATGCCAGCGCCTACCGGCTGGGACCGGACGACCACACGGCGCACTGCCAGCGCATGTTCGTCTCGTTCGAGCGCTTCGGCGCCTTTACCGCGCAGCCGCCGCTGGCGGTATCGGGCGCGGTGCTGGTGCCGTTGAAACCGTTGACCGTGGCCGACTGGCGCCTGCTGACGTTCAGGAAAACCGGCACGCGCTGGCTGTTCTCGGAAAAACAGGAAGCCGGTTCGCTGGTGCCGCTGGTGCTGTCGGCCTTCCGCACCGGCAACCAGGACGTACAGAAGACGCCGCCGCTGGCCAATGTGCCGGCCCGTACCGTGGTACTCGATGACCAGGGCGTGCAAGGCCGGCTGGCACTGCGCGCGCGCGTGGTTCCCGGCCCCGCTGCCGGCGGCCCGACAGCGGCGCTGATGGCCTTCTATGCCGCCTGCACATCGCGCGAAGGACTCGAACCGGGCGCGCTGCAACGCTACCTGGGCTGCCTGCACCCCGACGTGCGCACGCAGCTCAAGACCACCTACGACGCCGGGACGGCCGACAAGCGGATCGCGCTCTACAACAGCCTGACGGCCGCCCGCAGCATCGATTACGTGCTGGTCGACGGCGCCGCGGCGGTGATCTTCTTCACCGAAACGGCCTCCGGCCGGCACTGGCGCGACGTGGTGCGCCAGACCGCGCCCGGGACCTTTGCACTGGATAACCCGATGAAATCGGGCCCGGTGGACATGGCACTGAACAGCGAACGCGTGCGGGCGGCCGTCAAGGCCCAAGTGCGCTGACCGCCGATCTGGTTTCCTTGCCGCGCTAGACCGGGCGCCGCCTGCGCCGGGCCATGCCCAGCGCCCCCAGCGCACCGAGCCCGCCCAGCAGCATCGCAAGGGCCGACGGCTCGGGCACCGCGCTGATGCTGATCAGCCCCTTGCCGCCCACGGTGGTGCTGAATGCGCCCCAGTCGTAGTCGTAGTATCCGGCCACCACGTACACATACTTGCGCCCCGGGTCCATCGCCGCCATCACCGACGTCAGCTCGAAGCCGTTGTCGGCGCTCGACGACATCAGGTTCTTCTGCGGCTGCAGCGGATCGAAGGCATCCTGGTAGAAGAACGATCCACAGTTGAAGGCGCAATTGGTGACGAACGAGTATTGCCAGTCGCTTTCCGACACGGCCACGTCGAAGGCGCGGTAGGTCACCCCGGTCACGAAGTCCGGCGTCGGGCCGCCCCAGGAGCCGGGCCGTTCGAACACCGGGCCAAAGGTCGTATCGCCGGTGATCGTGACCACCTCAGCCCGCGCCTGCGGCAGGCCGGCCGCCAGCAGGGCCGCCAGCGCCAGCGCGGCGCGCAGTTTTTCAGCATTGTCCATGAAGGGTTCCTTTCCGGTTGATTGATGATGCCGCGCGGCGGCGGGCCATGGCGCCGAGGCCGAGCAGCCCGGCGCCGAGCATCAGCCACGCCGATGGCTCGGGAACGGCGGCAAGCGGCGTGACGGCGAACTCGCCGGCACCGGAGATCGTGCTGCTGAAGTGGCCGAACTGCGTGGCATCCTCGCCGGTAATCACGATCGTGTAATGACCGGCCGCGAGCGGGCCGCCGAAGGCCACGGCCCAGGGCGTGACGTAGTTGCCGTTCGCCGCAAAGAAGTTCCTGGTCGGATCGGCCGGATCGAACGCACCGGTGTAGAGGTACATCGAGCAGTCGAAGGTGCAGGTGGCGGCGAAGTTGAACGGGTCCGCAGCTTCCTGGATATTGACGTCAAAGGCACGGTAGCGGGTATCCGGGT
>DASVVD010000464.1:0-6038 GCA_036386715.1 Pseudoduganella sp. | reverse complement strand
CAGTTCGAGGAACGGGCTCCACAGGGGCTTGAGCACCCATGCCATGCCGATGGCGGCGGTCCAGTGTCCGATATCGTCGTTCGCCACGCCCAGGCTCTTGAACATCTGCGCCGCGATCACCGCGATCGCATAGAAGGGCAGGCCCTGGGCGAGGTACAGCGTGGGTACCCAGAACGGCGGCTTGCGTCCCCGGCTGGCTGGCTTGGCGGCGTGCGGCATCGTGTCTCCCCTCTATTTTTTATGGTCAGGCGAAGCCCGGCACCGGGCATTTGCCGGCCGCCTCGAGCGCACCGGACAGCCAGGCGTTGACGCTATCGAGCGCCGGCGCGGCGAAGCCATACGTCATCAGTGCCGGCGCATCGATGTCGAGCGCCTGGTAGGGATTCCACAGCGCCAGGTGCAGGCTTGGCCGCCACGTGGCGCGCGCATGCGGGCCGTAGCGCAGGCGCGATGTGGACGCCAGGATCGTGTAGCGGCCATCCTGCGGCAGCGCCGCCCAGTCGAAGCTTTCGGCATCGGCGAAGGTCACCAGTTCCACGTCGTACAGCCGGCCCAGCGACGCGGCAACCGCGGCCGCCGGCACGCCGGCTTCCGAGACGCCGTCGCTGACCACGTCCTGCCGCACCACCAGCCGCACCTTGCTGCTGGGGGCGGGGCGTTGCGGATTGCCGCGGCTCGTGAGCGCGCGGCGCCAGCCTTCGGCCATGACGGCGCGGTCAGCGGCATCCTCTGCATAGGCGCGCGGGGCAACCGGGTAGCTGCCGGCCAGCGCGGCCAGCCGTGCCAGGCGCTGGTCGACCTGCGCGCGGCTGATGGTGCCGCCGGCAATGGCGTGCGCGATGGCGTCCAGCGTTTCATCCTGCGTTGCCGGGGTGCCCAGTGCCATCACCATGTCGGCGCCGGCGGCCAGCGCGCGCACGGCGGCGTTGCCCACGCCGTAGCGGCCGGCGATGGCGTGCATGTCCATGCCGTCGGTGATGATCACGCCTTCATACTGCCATTCGCGGCGCAGGATGCCGTCAAGGATCGCCGGCGACATGGTGGCCGGATTGTCCGCATCGATGGCCGGGTAGACGATGTGCGCCGTCATCACGGCCGGCGCCACCGGCGCGGCAATGCGGAACGGCGCGAACTCGAACGCTTCCAGTTCGCTGCGCGGCTTGTCCACGGTGGGCAGGTCGCGGTGCGAGTCGACGCTGGTGTCGCCATGGCCGGGAAAATGCTTGACGCAGCAGGCGATGCCTTCGGCATGGCTGCCTTCCATCCATGCCATCGCCAGTTCGGCGGCACGTTCGGGGACGGCGCCGAACGAGCGCTCGGCAATCACCGGGTTGTCCGGGTTGTTGTTCAGGTCCAGCACCGGCGCAAAGTTCCAGTTGAAGCCCAGCGCCTTCACGGCGCGGGCCACGGCCGCGCCGGTGCGGCGGGCCAGGTCGGTGTCGTCGGCCGCGCCGAGCCCCATCGCCGCCGGCGGTGCCGGTACCCAGGTGGAGCGCACCACGGCGCCGCCTTCCTGGTCGATCGCGATCAGCGCCCCGGGCCCGAGCACCGAGCGCAGGTCGGCCGTCAGCTTCGACAGCTGTGCGGCGTCCACCATATTGCCGCGGAACAGGCACACGGCGCGAATGCCGTTGTCGCGCAGGAAGCGCGCCGTTGCCACATCGAGCTCGGTGCCGGGAAAGCGGATCATGACCAGCTGGCCCGCCAGCCTGCGCAGGTCGCCATGTTGTTGGTTCATCGGGTTGCTCCATCCATGCCGGGCATGGCGTGATTCGGAAAGGGGAGATTGCAGGGAAGGGGCACCGGCATGGCCGTGGCGCGGCCGTGCCGGTGCCGGTTCGCGATCAGTTTGTCCTGGTGACCTTGGACAGGTGCCGCGGCTTGTCCGGATCGAGCCCGCGCGCGGCCGACAGTTTTGCCGCCATCACGTAGAACGCCTGGATCGCCACGATCGGGTCCAGGTCCGGCGTGGCGGCCACCGGCAGCGTGAGGTCGCGCTGCGCCACGTCGGACGGCGCGGCCAGCAGCACGCGCGCGCCGCGGCCGCGCATCTCGTCCGCCAGCGCCAGCAGGCCGGCCTGCGTGGGGCCGCGCGTGGCGAAGATCAGCAGCGGGTAGCCTTCGTCGATCAGCGCCATCGGGCCGTGCTTGATCTCCGCCCCGGAGAAGGCTTCGGCCTGCAGCGCCGAGGTTTCCTTGAACTTCAGCGAAGCTTCCAGCGCCACCGGGAAGCTGATGCCGCGGCCGACCACCATGATGTTGCGGGCCGGCGCGAGCACGTCGATGGCCTGCTGCCAGTCGGCCTGCGTGGCCGCGCGCAGCGCCTCGGGCAAGGCGGCCAGGCCGTCGTTCAGCTCCGGGTCGTCTTGCCAGCCGGCCACCAGCCGCGCCCCCGCCACCAGCGACGTGATGAAGCTCTTTGTCGCGGCCACGCTCTGTTCCTTGCCGGCGCGCAGCGGCATCGCCCATTCGGCGGCCTGCGCCAGCGGCGAGTCGATATCGTTGACCAGCGCCACCGTGGTGGCGCCGCCGGCGCGGAAGTAGCGGACCGGTTCCACCACATCCGGGCTCTGGCCCGACTGCGACACCGCGATCGCCAGCGTGTCGCGCGTGATCAGCGGAGACTTGTGCAGCGTGACGAGCGACATCGGCAGGGAAGCCACCACGCGCCCGAGCCGCGCCATGATCAGGTAGGCGATGTAGTTCGATGCGTGGTCCGAACTGCCGCGCGCCACCGTCAGCGCGGTGGAGAACGGCGTGCCGGCGAGCTGGCGGCCCAGGGCCGCATAGCGGTCGGCGTCGTGCGCCAGTTGCCCGGCCACGCAGTCGGCCGCGGACAGCGCTTCCTTAAGCATCATTGAGGTCAATGCATTCTCCTTCGATATAGACGGCTTTCAGTTTCAGGTCGCGGTCGAGCACCACGATGTCGGCCCAGGCGCCGTCCCGCAGGCGGCCGCGTTCCTGCAGCCCCAGGTAATCGGCGGCATGGGTGGAAACACGCGCCGACGCGTCGGCCAGCTCGAGCCCCAGGCCCACGAGGTTGCGCAGCGCCTGGTCCAGCGTGAGCGTGCTGCCGGCCAGCGTGCCGTCCGGCAGCCGCACGCCGCCCATGCACTTTTGCACGGTGTGCCGGCCCAGCATGTATTCGCCGTCCGGCATGCCGGTGGCGGAGGTGGAATCGGTCACGCAATACAGCTGCGGGATCGCGCGCAGCGCGGTCCTGATCGCGCCCGGGTGCACATGCAGCAGGTCGGGAATCAGTTCGGCGAATCGGGCATGCGCCAGCGCCGCGCCCACCATGCCGGGCTCGCGGTGGTGCAGGGGGCTCATGGCGTTGAACAGGTGCGTGAAGCCGGCCGCGCCGTGTTCGAGCGCGGCCACGCCGTCTTCATAGGAGCCGAGCGTGTGGCCGATCTGCACGCGCACGCCTTCATTGGCCAGTTCGCGCACCAGCGCCAGGTGGCCGGCGATTTCCGGCGCCACCGTGATCACCCGCAGCGGGGCAAGCTGTTCGAGGCGCTGGACCTCGGCAAGGGTGGCCGCGCGCGCGAAGTTCGGCTGCGCACCCAGCTTGCCGGAGTTGATGTACGGGCCTTCCAGGTGCGCGCCCAGCACGCGCGATTCGCCCTTGCCGCGGTTCTTCACCGCCGCGCCGATCGCACCCAGGGCGAGGTCGATGTCTTCCGGCGGCGCCGTCATCGTCGTGGCCAGGATGCTGGTGGTGCCGTGGCGGGCGTGGATCGCGGCGATCGCGTGCACCGCGTCGCCGCCTTCCATCACGTCGCGCCCTGCGCCGCCATGCACATGCAGGTCGACGAAGCCGGGCAGGATATAGTCGTCCGCGTTCACCGCCGGATCGACCGCGTTGCCGTGGATGCCGGTAACGCGGTCGCCGAAACTCAGCGTGCCGGCGATCCAGCCGCCGGGCGTGAGGATATTGCCGTGGAGGGTATTCACCTCATTTGCCACCATATCTGCCACCATGTTTGCCACCTTGTCTGTCACCTTGTTCTTTGCCTCGTTTGCCTGCCTCATCGGCGCGACTCCGCCACGAATTCGTAGTAGTCGCTGCGGCACCACGAATGCGTCAGTTCCACCGCGGCGCCGCTCTCCAGGTAGCTCACGCGCGTGATGTGCAACATGGCCGTGCCGGGCGCGATATTGGCCAGCCGCGCCTGCTCGGCATCGGCATTGATCGCGCGGATATGCTGCAGCGCCCGCATCGGCACCGTGCCGTGCGCCTCCAGGTAGCCGTACAGTGAATCGGTGACGCGCTGCGGATCGGGAATGTAGACGGCCGGAATGGTCGACGTTTCGATCGCCATCACCACGTCGTCCGCCGTGCGCAGCCGTTTCAGGCGAGCCACCGGCACGTTGGGGGAAAGGCCCAGCGACAGCAGTTCGAGCGGCGCGGCGATGCCGATCTCGCGCTGCAGCCAGCGCGAGCCGGCGGTAAAGCCGCGCTGGCGCAGCTCTTCGGAAAAACTGGTCAGGCGCGACAGCGGCTGTTCCAGCTTGGGCGTGATGTAGGTGCCGGAACCGCGCCGGCGCGTGAGCATGCCGCGATCGCACAGCATGTCGATGGCCTTGCGCGCCGTGACGCGTGAAATCCGCAAGGCTTCGGACAGCACGCGCTCCGAAGGCAGCGCTTCGTTGGCACGCCAGTCGCCGCCGGCGATGCCGTCGGACAGCCGGTTCGCCAGCTGCATGTAGAGCGGTGTGTCGCTCGAGGTATCGGGGTGGAAGTCGTGCAGCCGGGCCGGCATGGTTACTCCTTTGCCATGGCGAGGGCGCGCCGGATCAGCTGCAGCGCGCCGGCGGCGGAATCGCCGTTCGCCGGCACGATGCGGGCCAGCAGTTCGCCGGGCAGGAAAGCGCGCATCGGTTCGGCCAGGCCGCCGCACAGGGCGATCGGCAAGGCCCCGGCCGTATCGAGCGCGCCGGCGATCAGGCCGACCTGGCGGCCCGCCTCGATCATGATCTCGCGCGCCGTGTCGTTGGTGTCCACGTGCGCCAGAACGATGCGCGCCAGTTGCGCATAGCGGGTCTGCGTGGCGCTGCCGAGCCAGAACTGGATGGCATCGCGCTGGCGGGCAGGATTGCCGGCCGCCTCATCGGCAACGCTGCTGCCGGTCTTGCCTGCATTGCTGCCGCCAGCCTCGCTGGTGGCATTCTCGCCACAGGCCGCGATCACCGCATCGGCAAACGCGCTGGCGGCGGCGCGACCATCGATCACGTGCTGCACGTGGTTTACCGCACGCATGCCGATCCATGCGCCGCCGGCCTCGTCGCCGGCCGGGAATCCCCAGCCGCCCACTTCGCGCCGCGAGCCGTCCTCGCACAGTGCTTCGCCCACGCTGCCGGTACCGAGCGCGACGATTGCGCCTGGCCGGCCTTCATGCGCGCCGAGTACCGTGGTATAGGCATCGGTTTCCAGCGCCACCGCCGCGTAGCCGGGATTTGCGCCGATGAAGTCCGCCGCCCAGCCCTTGTTGTGCACGCCGGCCAGGCCCAGCCCGATGGCGATCGCCGCGCGCCCGGGACTGTCGATGCCCGCTGCGGCGAATGCCGCCGCGATGGCCTGCTCGACGGCATTCCACGCGTTCGGGATGCCATGCAGCAGGGCGGAAGGGCCGCTGCTGCCTTCGGCCAGCAAGCTGCCGTCGGGGCGGGCCAGGCGCACGCGGGTGCCCGTGCCGCCGCCGTCGACGCCGATCAGGTATTCGATCATGGGTGATAGTGGCTTGTTAAGAATCGTGCTGACTATAGGTGGGGCCATGGGGGCTTGTCAACAGGTATTTAAGTGGTATTGAACAAGTTTGTCGATCTCTCCAGTCAACGTACTAAAAACAAGATATAAGCGGTTGTTTTTTATAGTTAAATTGAAAGAGGGAAATGGTATGGTATTTGGTATGGGATTGTGGTGATTCTGCTGTCCAGCGGTTTGTTCACGGTGGATGTGAAGACTCCCACCGGGCTGCGTCTTGCCCTGGGCCGTCATGCCGTCAAAGGATGACTGTCGGCCGTGCCGCCGTTTC
>DASVVD010000463.1:0-4022 GCA_036386715.1 Pseudoduganella sp. | reverse complement strand
CGGCATCATGGCAAGCATGGCTCGCCATCTATGGCGAGCAGGCTTGCCATAAATTTTTAGTGCGAGCGGATCATAGTGCCAAACGCCTGTTCGGTCAAGACTTCCAGCAATAAAGAGTGCTCGATGCGGCCGTCGATGATGTGGACCGTGTTCACGCCCGACTTGGCGGCATCGAGTGCCGACGAGATCTTCGGCAGCATGCCGCCGGAAATGGTGCCGTCGGCGAACATCTCGTCGATCTCGCGCGCCGACAGGTCGGTGACCAGCTTGCCGGTCTTGTCCTGCACGCCGGCGATGTTGGTCATCATGATCAGCTTCTCGGCCTTCAGGATTTCGGCGATCTTGCCGGCCACGACGTCGGCATTGATGTTGTAGGCCTGGCCGTCCTGGCCGAAACCGATCGGCGAGATGATGGGGATGAAGGCATCGTCCTGCAGCGCCTTGACGACCGCCGGGTTGATCGCGTCGATCTCGCCCACGAAGCCGATATCGAGGAACTGGCCGGGGTTTTCCTTGTCCGGCATCGCCATCTTGCGGGCGCGGATCAGGCCGCCGTCCTTGCCGGTCAGGCCCACGGCCTGGCCGCCGTAATGGTTAATCAGCATCACGATATCCTGCTGCACTTCGCCGCCGAGCACCCATTCGACGACTTCCATGGTTTCCTCGTCGGTGATGCGCATGCCCTGCACGAAGGTGCCCTGCTTGCCGATCTTCTTCAGCGCATTGTCGATCTGCGGACCGCCGCCGTGCACCACGACCGGATTCATGCCGACCAGCTTGAGCAGGATCACGTCGCGCGCGAAGCCGTGCTTCAGGCGCTCGTCGGTCATGGCATTGCCACCGTATTTGATGACGATGGTCTTGCCATGAAAATTGCGGATGTACGGCAGTGCTTCCGCAAGGATCTGCGCCTTGATCGCCGGCGATACGGCGGCGAGGTCATCGGCTGGCACATCCAGTTTCAAATTCGACAGTTGGCTCATGGCGGGTCCGGTAAAGAGATTGGGGCAATTTTACAGCGAAGCGGCGATCCGGGCCGCATTGCACCGGTCGCAACCACCAGCAACTGCTGGGCATCTGCTGGGCATCTGCTGGTTTCGACGCGCATTATAGAGCCAAAACGACAGCAAATTAGTTGTGGTTTCCCCGCCGATCCGTTAGCCTCGGCACGATGAGCACCTGCGAGCGCTGCGGCGCCACTTTTCATTGCGCAATGGCGGACCCGGAGGCCGGCAGCACGGCCGGGAAGGGAGACGGCGCGCCGTGCTGGTGCACGCTGCTGCCGCCTGCCGTGCCGGTGCCCCGGCAGGACACCGCCACTGCGGCGGCAACACGGGCCGTCGGGTGCTGGTGCCCGGCCTGCCTGAAGGCGCACATTGCCGGCCTGCGGCGGCAAGGCGGTTAAGCCCCGCGTGCACTGTCAGCCGCCGCGCACTGTCGAGAAGAAGCGCATCATCTCGCGGCTCGCATCGGGGCCCTTGTGGTCCGTGTAGCTGCCGGCCGCGCTGCCGCCGGACCATGCGTGACCGGCACCATGGATCACCCAGTGCTCGGCCAGCGGCGAGCCGTCGTGCAGCCAGTGCTTGGTGCGCGTGTAGGCATGGCCATCCGGTACCCTGCCCGCCAGGCGCGACGGCAGCGACTTGGTGCCCAGCGGGTGGCTGCGCAGTCCCTGCGCCATCAGTTCCTCGCCATTGGCGGGATGCACGGTCGTATCCTGGTCGCCATGGAACACGATGATCGGCAGGCCGGCGCTTTTCACCTCGCGTGCGCTGGCGCCGCGCTTCATGGCCGACAGTGCCGACGACAGGTCGCGGGCCGCCGCGAACGGCAGCCCCGAATGCACGCCGACGGCGCAGAACAGTTCCGGGTACAGCGTGCCGACGATGACGGCCATCGCGCCGCCGGCCGACATGCCGGCGATATACACCTGGCCGGGGGCGACCGGATAAGTTTCCATGATGTCGCGCGTGATGCCGGCGATGATCGAGGGCTCGCCCTGGCCGTGTTGCTGGTCGAGCGCGCTGAACCAGTTCCAGCAGCGCGAATTGTTCGCGTCCGGCGACTGCGCGGGATAGACCACGAAGCAGCGCTGCTCCTCGGCCACTGCGTTCATCTGCGTGCCGGCGGCGAAATCGTCCGGATCCTGCGCGCAGCCGTGCAGCATCACCACGAGCGGCAATGCCTGGCCTGTCCAGCACGAGGGCACGTACAGCTTGTAGGAGCGGCTGCCGGCCTCGTTGGCATAGACGCCGCTCATGAAATGCGCGCCGGGAGCCGGCCTGGCGGGCGATGGCGCTGCGTTGAAAACGGATGCCGGCAGTTCAAGGGGCTGCTGGGGAAATGACGGCGGCGCGAAGGCTGCTTCGGGCAGGTTGGGGAGGTCGTTGCCGAACAGTAGCTTGACCGTCTTTCGCATTTGGGTGAACCAATGATGACCTTCATTCATGGTATTCCTCGGAGGCTGGTGGATGATCATTGATGCGGCGGGATCGTGGGCGATCCGGCGCACCGTAATGCGTCTCCTCTGCGCTCCGTGTTCTTCCACGGGCCTTTTTTTGGCCCAGTATAGCCAGATTCGCCAAACAGGGGTGCAACACTGTATCGGCTAGAATACAGCCTTGCCAGATCCCCAACGCACCATGAAACCTGTATTGCCGCAACATGCCAACCCCGTACCGTCGCCCTGCGTGAGCCTGTGCAAGATGAACCGGGACACCGGTTATTGCGAAGGCTGCCTGCGCTCGATCGAGGAGATCGTGGCGTGGGGAAGCGCCGACGACGACTACAAGCGCGCCGTGTGGGCCCAACTCGCCAGGCGCGAGCAAACGATCGTTTTCGACGACGACTGAGCCGCGCCCGTCCAGAGGAAATGATGACCTTACCCGACTCCATCCGCGTGTTCGAGCGCGGCTGGCTATCCGCCAATAACGTGCTGCTGGCCGGCCGTGGCGACACGGCGCTGATCGACAGCGGCTACGTGACGCACGCGCCGCAAACGCTGGAACTGGTGCGCCATGCGCTGCCCGGGCGCCGGCTCGACCGTCTCTATACCACGCACCTGCATTCCGACCATTGCGGTGGCAACGCGCTGCTGCAGGCGCATTTCGGCTGCGACACGTTCGTGCCGGCTGCCGAGGAGGCCAGGGTGCGGCATTGGGACGAGGATGCCCTGACTTTCCGTGCCACCGGCCAGCAGTGCCCGCGTTTCACCATCGACGGCGTGGTCCGGCCGGGCGACGTGCTGGTGCTGGGCGACCTCGAATGGCAGGTGCTGGGCGCGCCCGGCCACCATGCGCACTCGCTGATCTGGTACTGCGCCGAGCACAAGCTGCTGATCTCGGCGGATGCGCTGTGGCAGAACGGCTTCGGCGTGATCTTTCCCGAACTGGAAGGCGAGGAAGGCTTTGCCGAGGCGGGCGCCACGCTGGACCTGATCGCGGCGCTCGACGTGCGGCTCGTGATCCCGGGCCACGGTGCCATCTTCGACGACGTGGAAGCTTCGCTGGCACGGGCCCGGCGGCGGCTCGATTTCCTGTCGTCGAAGCCTGCCCACAACGCCGAATACGCGGTGAAGGTGCTGCTGAAGTTCCTGCTGCTGGAACGCCAGCGCATCCCGGTGGCCGGCGTGCAGGCGCTGCTGGCGTCGATCCCGCTGGTGGTGGAAACCAACCGGCGCCATCTGCACCGCTCGGAGGAAGAACTCGCCGCCTGGGCTGTCAAGCAGCTCGTGCGGGGCCTGGCAGCGAAGGTCGAGGGCGATGACCTCGTCAACGTGTAGTGCTAAAGCCGAGTTCGTGTCCACGCTGGGGTCACACCCCGACATGGACACAAACTCGACAACTGTTTATGGCTGAGGCAGTGTCTTTGTCGGGGTCTGACCCCGAGGTGGACACGAACTGGGCAGTTGGTAGAGCGTTCCATCTAGAATTCGCACGATCGTACTTTTACGCGACTATAATCGTTTGATCTGATCAACCTCAACAGTGAGTCGACCATGGCCTTGCCTCCAGTGCTGCAAA
>DASVVD010000462.1:0-3493 GCA_036386715.1 Pseudoduganella sp. | reverse complement strand
TGAAGCTGTACATCCTGGCCAAGCTGGTCGAGCAATATGATCCAGCGGCCGGCGGCGAGAAGGAGACTGTACAAACCAGCTATCTCGAAAATATGCTCGACCACTACAGGAGGTATGAATGACGATCCCGCTCGCAAAGCGGCTACGGCACAGGGTGCGCATCGAGCATGCGGTGGCAAGTAAGGACCGGCTGGGCGGCGCCGTCACCAGCTGGGAAGAATTCAAGACAGTGCGCGCCGAAATTGGCGCCTCGACCGGCTCCCGCGTGAAGCAGACCGAGAAGGGTGGCGACGATAGCATCCCGGCCCTGCCGATCCGGATCCGCCACCTGGTCGGCGTCGACGATGCGATGCGTGTCGTTTTTGGCGACAAGGTGTACCGCATCGAGCACGTCGACAACGAGCGCCAGGCCAACCACACGCTGCTGATCACGTGCCGCGGCGTGCCGGCCGGGGCGCGGTGATGGCGACGCGCATCGAAGGGCTGGGCGGGCTGCGCCAGGCGTTCGACAACGTCAAGCAGGACATGCGGCTGCGCACCTCGCGCCTGATGGTAGCCAGTGCAGGCGGCGTCCTCCGCAAGGAGGCGCGGTCGCTGGCGCAGCAGCAGGGCCTGCAGCTGACCGGTGCTCTGCTCAAAAACATTGTGATTAAGCGCGAGCGAACGCCCGAAGGCCTCACGCAATACAACCTGGGTGTGCGGCACGGCAAGGCCCTCGGCAAGAATGCCCAAAAGAAGCTTGTGCTCAATCCGAAAACGGGCCGCGTCACCAGCGTGTATATCAACGACCCGTTCTACTGGTGGTTCTTGGAAAAGGGTCGTAACGTGTATCACGGTGGCGGCAATCGCCGGCGCGGCGTCAAGAGCCGCGTTGAGGCACAGCCGTTTATTGCGCCGGCACTGCAGAACAAGCAGGCCGAAGCGATCGCTGCCATGAGCAAGCGCCTCGAGGCGGCACTACTGAGAGCGAACAGGCAATGAGCAATTCATCGGTCAAGCAGCGCGTCTACGAGGCGCTGATGGCGATCCTGCCGAACACGCATGCTGGCGAACTGCCGGATCGGCCAACCTGGCCGGCACTGGTGTTCGAGATCGGTGTCGACCCTGAGCCCGGTTGGGTGATGGGGGGCGGCTACAACATGAACGACATCGCGGTGATGACGTTCTCACCCAGCCAGGAGGAGATCGAGCAGCTGGCCGCGCAGGTGCTAGCGGCCATCAGCGCGCTGGACGGCTTCATGGGAGACGAGTTCTCCGGTGATGCCGACTACCAGGACGAGGCGGGCGTCTACGCCTATGTGCAGAACTTCCGGGTGCGAACCCGGCGGTAGCAGAAGCAACACATCAATCCGGCCCGCCATGTGCGGGCCTTTTTCATTGGGGGATTAGTTGGGCAAAACGAACAAAGAAACAGGCGAGGTAGCCGTCGCATCGCCGCCGGCAGTAATGCCGGAAGAAGTCCTGCGCGACGAATACGCGGGTCAGGGCGGCAGCTACATCTATGACCCGGCGAGCGGCAAGCGTGCGCCGGTAGAGCAACCGATTGAACAAGCGGCTGCGGCCAAGGTGACCAATGTCTAAAAAAATGCGCAATGCGGTGCTGCTGCTGGCACTGCAAACCGGTGCCGGCGTAGCGGCTACGCCAACCACTGCGGCGAACGCCGTCCTGGCGCAGAACATCTCCGCACAGCCGGTCTCGGCTGAGTTTGCGAAACGGAACAACATCAAGCCGTACCTGGGCAACATGGGCAGCGTGCAGGTGGCGGTGCATGCCGAGATCTCGTTCGACGTCGAGCTGGCCGGCGCCGGTGCGGCCGGCACCGTGCCGAAGTACGGCCCGTTGCTGCGCGCCTGCGCCTTCTCGGAAACGATCACGGTCGGCACCAGTGTCGTGTATGCACCGGTGACGAACAGCATGGAGTGCGCCACGCTGCATTACATCTTGGACGGCATTCTGTACAAGATGACGGATGCGCAGGGGACCGTGAGCTTCGAGCTCAATGCCAAGGGTATTCCGGTGATGAAGTACCGGTTCATCGGCCTGTACAGCACGCCAGCTGATACCACGCCGCCGGCCAGCGTGGACTATGCCGGCTTCCGCGCACCGGTCGCCGTGAACGCAGCCAACACGCCAAGCATGGCCCTGCACGGCTTTGCTGGCAAAACGCAATCTTTCAGCCTCGATATCGCCAACACGCTGGTCTACCGCAACCTGGTCGGCTACGAAGGCATCCTGATCACTGAGCGTCAGCCGACAGGCTCGATCACGATGGAGCTGGAATCGGTCGCCACCAAGAACTGGTACACGGCGATCGCCGAAGGCACGCTGGGCACCTTGGCCATCACGCACGGCAAGACCGCCGGCAATATCGTCGAGATCGCATGCCCTAAGGTGCAGATCATGGATCCATCCCTTTCCGACAGTGACGGCATCGCCATGCTGACCGGCAAGCTCGAAGTCCAGCCCAATACTGGCAACGACGAAGTCGTCCTGACCGTGCGCTGATCGGCGCGCGGCATCTATAACAACCCGGCCCGCCACGCGCGGGCCTTCTGCTTTCTGGAGTAACCATGTTTAAAATCGCTCTCTCCGCAACGTACGCTGTTGCTGTCAACGTCGAAACGCCAAACGAAAAGGGCACGTTCGACAAGTCCAAATTCACGGCCACCTTCAAGCGCTCTGACATCGACCAGCTGGACGAGCTGCGCAAGCTCTCGCAGCGCGATGTTCTCAAGGACGTCCTGGTCGGCTGGTCCGGCCTGGTCGACGAACATGACGAGAACGTGCCATTCAGCCCGGGCACGCGCGATGCGGTGCTGCAGATCCCGCAGGCCCTGTTCGCACTGGCCGAAGCTTTCTGGGGTTCGATCCATAAGGCCAAAGAAAAAAACTGATCGCGGCGGCCCGCTACTGGGCCGGTGAGCGGCCGCCGGTCAGCATGATCGATAGCGACGTCGTCGACCAACTGCGCATGCTGGGCGCGCCGCCGGAAGTCATCGAGGCCGCCATCCCCCGCGTGGAGCCGGTTGCGGCGGAATTCCTTGTGTGGGAAGAAAACTGGCGTGCTGTATCCCTGTTTTCTGGCCTAGCTACGCAGTGGCGCATGCACATCGGCATGGCCGGCGTGCACTACCAGGGCCTCGACTATGACGCCGTGAAGACGGTGCTCATGCTCAAGCGCGTACCGCGCAGTGCCTGGCCGGAGACGTTCGACGATCTGCAGGTGATGGAGCGTGCGGCGTTGCCGCTGCTGAACGAATCAAAGCAGTAACCCGGGCCGGCAGCAGCTGGCCCGTTTCAATTCAAAGGTGATACATGTCCGCACTCGGCTCCCTGGTCGTCCGGCTCGCGCTCGAATACGCCGAGTACACGCAAGGCCTGGACCGCTCAGAACAGCGCGCGCTCGATTTTGCGCAGCGGGTCCAGCAGCGCTTCGACACTGCCTCGCGAGCGGGAACTGATTTCCTGAAAGGCATGGCCACCAGCGCGGTA
>DASVVD010000461.1:0-2610 GCA_036386715.1 Pseudoduganella sp. | reverse complement strand
GAGCGCCATGCGCAGGCGGATCGCGCGCGCCGTCGAGATATCGCGCCAGAAGAACGCCGTGTCGAAGAAGCGGTTGATGCCGGGCTTGTCGAACCCGGAAATGGCAATCTCGTCCAGTCCATATTTGACGATGACACGCAGGATTTTAAGCAGGCGGAGGAATTTCAGGATCATCGAGGGTCGGCGCCTTGCTTGTTCATATTGTTGTTGAATTTCTGTTCCAGCTTGTCCAGCCGTTTGGCAAAACGCTCGACATCATCGCGCAGGCGCGTCACGTCGCCGGCGAATGCCTGGGCCGTCACGGGGCGCACCAGCAGCGGATTCTCTTCCAGGAAATACTCGGCCACGTTTTCCGACACCTTGCGCTGCCCCTGCTGCAGCGCGGCCAGCGCCGATTTCGCGCCCGTCACCATGCGCACGGCGGCCATCGGCCCCAGCAGTTTTTCCAGGTCGTGCTCGGCTTCCCAGCGCAGCGACTGCGACAGGCGCGAAATCGCGTTGGCGAACTCGGCATCGCCCTCGATCTGCACATAGGAAAAGGCCCGTTCGCGGTTTTGCGCGATCAGCGGCAGGTCGGACAGCTTGAGCCGGATCGTGACGGCGGCGGCCTGGCCGACCGTGGCGGCCTCGACCATGCCATCGGCGGCCACGCGCAGCCGCAGCTCGGCCGGCGACGCATCGATGCAGGCCACCTTGCCCGCATACTGTTTCAGCTCGGCACGAGCCCAGGGCTCCTGCGCCAGCAGATGATTGATCGTGGCGGCCGCCGGCATCGACAGGGTCGGCAACGCATTAGGAAATGGGAACATGTCTGGTGACGCCAATAGGGAACGCAAATAAGTACCGCAAACAAGGCACGAAAAAAGAAACCGCCCAGGAAATCCGGGGCGGTTTCGATCTTACCAGTTTGCAGGGCTGTTACCCTGCACGAAGCCTGCAAAGTGCTCAAGCGACCTGTTGAATGCCACCCAGCAGCCAGCCGCCGTTGCCGTTGACCGGCTTGACGAGGTTCCAGACTTCGTTCAGCGGCTCGGGCAGCGCATCCGGTGCCGGCTTGGTACGGCCGGAGAATTGCACCGAGGCTACATACTCGGTCCCGGTGTTTTCAATGCCCAGCAGTTCGGCTTCGATCTCGACCACATCCGTATAGTCTTCCTTGCCACCGCGTTCCTGGATCTGCAGGCGCAGCTCGGCGAACACTTCCGGCGTGGTGAATTCACGGATATCGTTGATGTCGTTCTTGTCCCATGCCGCCTGCAGGCGGATGAAATTGCCCTTGGCATGGCGCAGGAAGGCCGCCTGGTCGAAATCGGCCGGGACACCCCATTGCTGGTGCGGCGCCTGCGCTGGCGCCGGCTTGTTCAGGTCCATGCCCGAGGCGGCCGGCTGGAAGGCCGACGGCTGCAGGCGCGAACCGATTTCCGGCGTGGACGAGCCGCCCACGGGTGCCGAACTGGATGGCTGGTTGTTGAACCCGGTGTTGCCGCCACCAAAACCGCCGCCGAACGCGCTGGCCGGCTGTGCACGCGAACCCTGCGACTTGCCCTTGACCAGGCGCCAGATGAAGAAGATGGCGGCGGCGATCAGTGCGAACGTCAGCAGCGAGCCGATGGCGCTGGCCAGTGCGCCGCCCAGGCCGAAGTGCGACAGCAGTGCGCCCAGGCCCAGGCCCAGCAGTGCGCCGCCAAGCAGGCCCTTCCACATGCTCGGCCGTTTTGCCGGCACCGCCGGTGCCGGCGCGGGCTGGTTGGCCGGGCGTGCCGCGTTTTGCTGCTGCGGCGTGGCCGGCTGCGCCTGGCGCGGCGCCATGTTCCTCACGCTTTGCGACTGCCGGCCGAACGATTTGCCACCGCCCATCGGCCGCGCGGCAAGCTCCGCCGTCATCGAGATGGCGGCCAGCGCCAGCGTGGCGCCAACGAGGAGTTTCTTCAGTTTCATGGCTCAGTCCTTGGTAAATGATCTTACAGTTTGATGCCAGTGTGCAAGGCGGCCACACCCGCCGTCAGGTTGTAATACTGGACCCGCTCCAGCCCTGCCGCCTGCATCATCGTTTTCAGGGTTTCCTGGTCGGGATGCATGCGAATCGATTCCGCGAGATAACGGTAGCTTTCCGAATCGTTGGCGATGCGCTGGCCCAGCCAGGGCAATACCGAGAACGAATACAGGTCGTACGGCTTTTGTAGCGGCTCGGCGACCTTCGAGAATTCCAGCACGAGCAGCTTGCCGCCCGGCTTCAGCACGCGGCGCATTTCCCCCAGCGCCTGGTCCTTGTGCGTCATGTTGCGCAGGCCAAACGCCACGCTGACGCGGTCGAAATAATTGTCCGGGAACGGCAGCTTTTCGGCATTGCACAATAAGGTGGGGGTAACCAGGCCCTTGTTCAAGAGCCGGTCGCGGCCCACGCGCAGCATCGACTCGTTGATGTCCGTGAGCCATACCTCGCCCGTCGGCCCCGCCTGCTTGGCGAACGCCTTGGCCAGGTCGCCCGTGCCGCCGGCAATGTCCAGCACCTTCATGCCGGGCCGCACGGCCGCGTTGGCGATCGTGAACGTCTTCCAGATGCGGTGCAGGCCGCCGGACATCAGGTCGTTCATCACGTCGTACTTGGCG
>DASVVD010000460.1:0-3679 GCA_036386715.1 Pseudoduganella sp. | reverse complement strand
CGCCATCTCCGCCGCCTTCGTCCTGCCCGCCCATGCCGAAAAGCTGACCATCACCGTCACCAATGCGCTCGACCAGGCCCGCCCGGCCGAGACGATCACCGTGCCGTGGGCCGAGGTGAACCGCGTGCTGCCCGGCGCCCTGCTGCAGAAGATCGCCGTGCGCGATGCCGCCGGCAACCTGCTGCCTTACCAGGTAACGAACGTGGCGCCGCAGGCCAAGGATCCCGAGAACCGCGGCATCGCCTACGGCGAGCTGATCTTCCAGCACGACTTCAAGGCCGGTGAAAAAAATGCCACCTTCACCGTGGAGAAGACCGACACCGTGTCGCCGCCGTTCCCCACCAAGGTGTTCGCGCGCTACATACCGGAGCGGCTGGACGATTTTGCGTGGGAAAACGACAAGGTTGCGCACCGCACCTACGGCCCGGCCCTGGGTGCACCGGCGCCGGCCGGCAGCGGCAAGGAGGTGCTGGTCACCAGCGGCAACGATATCTGGTTCAAGCGCGTGCCCTATCCGATCGTCGACCGCTGGTACAACAAGGGCCACGACCACTACCACGTGGACGAGGGCGAAGGCATGGACATGTACAACGTGGGCCGCACGCTGGGCGCCGGCGGCACCGGCATCTGGGACGGCACCAAGCTGGTCTCGGCGCGCAACTACGCCAACTGGAAGGTGCTGGCGAACGGCCCGGTGCGGGCGATCTTCGAGCTGTCCTACGACGCGTTCGACTCGGCCGGCACCAGGGTCGCCGAAGTGCGCCGCTTCACCGTCGACGCCGGCCAATGGTTCGACCGGGTCGAGAGCACGTTCACGTTCACCGGTGCGCCGCAGTTGAACGCCGTGGTGGGCCTGAACAAGACGCCGGGCGACAAGGGCCAGGCCCCGTCGGTCGCCACCGACCGCGCGCCAGGCGAAGGCTCGCTGCGCCAGTGGGTCACGCAGAAGAGCAACGACGCGTTCGGCGTGGCCGTGGTGGTGCCCGGCTCGAAGGAAGGCGGCGGCGACCAGGCCAACGATTTCGTGATTGCCCCGGTCACCTCCGGCAAGCCGCTGACCTATTACGTCGGCGCCGCCTGGAGCCGCGCCGGCGAGATCAGGACGAAAGAGGAATGGCAGCGCCAGGTGGCGCTGCAGGCCGCCCGCGCCAGATCGCCGGTGACGGTGGCGCTGGCCGCCACCAAGTAAGCGGCCCGGGATCCCGATCGTGGATCAAGGTCTCGCCGAGCATGCTCCGCGCCTGTGAAGCGGTGATGACAGGCATGCCATTACCCTTCCGATCCTCTGCGGCAGACCGATACCGGTTCCTGCCTGCGAGGCCGGTTCCCCCGCTCGGCGCACTGATTCTTTCCGCCAGCCCCACAGTCTCCCAACGACCGCGCCATAAAATACGGCGCAGGCAACCACTCCCCCATCGACCATGAAGACCATTCCCCTTGCCGGCCTGCTGTTCGCGCTGACCTCCTCCGCCGCCTTTGCCGCCATGCCGGCCGAAGGCTGGCGCTTCGATTTCACCGGCAAGGCGGCGCCGGGCACCACGGCGGTGCAGCCCGGCGCGCTGTACGACGCCGCGCGCGGCTTCGGCTTCGAGCCCGGCAATACGGCCGCGGCCACGTTCTTCTCGGCCGACGTGCCGGAAGGGAACGTGGCCGTCACCGTCACGCTGGGCCCGGGCAAGCACACGATCAAGTCGGAGGTGCGCCGGCTGATGCTGGAGAACGTCGTGGTTCCCGCCGGGCAGGTGGTCACGCGCACGTTCGTCGTCAATACCCGCACGCCGGCGATCGCCGCGCACAACGGCGTGAAGGCCGGCATCGTCAACCTGAAGGTGCCGCGCGAAACGGTGCAGGAGGCCTGGAACTGGGACCGCCGGCTGACGCTCGAGATCCATGGCGGTGCCGACAAGGTCGAGATCAGGCCGGTACAGTTGCCCACCATTTTCCTGCTGGGCGATTCGACCGTCTGCGACCAGCCGGGCGAGCCGTATGCCAGCTGGGGCCAGATGCTGACGCGCTTCTTCAAGCCGGGTGTCGCCGTGGCCAACCATGCGGAATCGGGCGAAACCTTCCGCGATTCGCTGGCGCGCCGCCGCATCGACAAGATCGTGTCGCAACTGCAGGCCGGCGACGTGGTGCTGCTGCAGTTCGGCCACAACGACCAGAAGCAGGTCAAGGCGGGCACCGGCGGGCCGTTCACCACCTACAAGGCCGAGTTGCGCCAGCACGTGGAAATGGTGCGCGCCGCCGGCGGACTGCCGGTTGTGGTGTCGCCGATGGAGCGGCGCCGCTTCGATGCCAATGGCAAGCCCGAATCGACCCTGGCCGATTACGCCGCGGCCGCCAGCCAGTCCGCCGCGGAACTGAAGGTGCCGTACATCGACCTGAACGCCACCAGCAAGGTGCTCTACGAAGCGCTCGGCGTGGAAGGCTCGAAGCCCGCCTTCGCCACCAAGGACGGCCAGATCGACAACACCCACCACAGCAACTATGGCGCCTGGCTGCTGGCCAAGGCCATCGTGAACGGCCTGCAGCAGGCGAAACTGCCGGTGGCCCTGCAGATCGTGGACGGCTTCGCGTTCGATCCGGCCCACCCCGAGCCGTTCGACAGGTTCGCCGTGCCGGCAAGCCCGAATTACACCAACGAACGCCCGCTGGGCGACGAAGCCAACAAATGACCCGATCCCTGCGCTACACCACACTTGCGGCCCTGTCAGCCTCCCTGCTGGCCTGCGCCCTGCCCTGCCTGGCCGCCGACGGCTACCTGTTCGCCTATTTCACCAAGAACGGCGAGGACGGCCTGCATTTCGCCGCCAGCAGCGACGCCTATCAATGGGACAAGGTCGGCGGCGGCAGGAGCTTCCTCGCGCCGAAGGTCGGCAATGCGAAGCTGATGCGCGACCCGTGCATCGTGCGCGGGCCGGACGGCACGTATCACATGGTGTGGACGTCGGGCTGGAACGAGAACAACATCGGCTACGCGTCGTCGAAGGACCTGGTCAACTGGTCGGAGCAGAAAGCGTTGCCGGTGATGGCGCATGAGCCGGGCGTGCTGAACGCCTGGGCGCCGGAGATCGTGTATGACGACAAGCGCGGCGAGTTCCTGATCTTCTGGGCCTCCACGGTGCCGGGCAAGTTCGCCGCGACGGCCGGCTCGTCGGAGCAGAAGTACAACCACCGCATGTACTACACCACCACGAAGGATTTCGCCACGTTCGCGCCCACGCAGCTGTTCTACGACCCGGGCTTTTCCGTCATCGATGCCACGTTCGTCAAGGCCAACGGCAAGGACTGGCTGGTGGTCAAGGACGAAACGGTGAAACCGCCGCGCAAGTACCTGCAGGTGGCGGAGGCGCCGGACCTGCGCGGGCCGTTCAAGCCGCTGTCGGCACCGGTCACGCCGCCGGGCCTGTGGGTGGAAGGCCCGACCGCGATCCAGGCCGGGCAGGACGTGATCATGTATTTCGACGCATACACGACGAAACACTACGGCGCGCTGCGCTCGCGCGACATGAAGACCTGGGAAGACGTGACGGACAGGATGCACTTCCCGGATGAAGGCACGCCGGTGCGCATGCGCCATGGCACGGTGATCGCGGTGCCGCAGGAGCTGCTGGCGAAGCTGCGCGCGGCCGAATAGACCCTGCCGGCGATGCGGGGTGGCCGCGGGCCAGCGGCCGAT
>DASVVD010000459.1:0-4877 GCA_036386715.1 Pseudoduganella sp. | reverse complement strand
CGCTGGATCTCGGTGCGCAGCACGCCCTTCGGGCCCTTGGCCACGGCCTGGTTCAGCGCGCCCTGCAGGTTCAGGCCCGCTTCCACGCACAGCGTGATGATGTCGAGATAGAACGGCAGCGTCTTCAGCAGCTCGCTGCGGCGCGCCTTCATCAGGTCGCGCAGCCAGAAGGAGGGGTAGAAAAAGCCCAGCAAGGCACCGCCGCCCATGGCCTGCACGTACAGCGTCAGCGGGAAACCCGCCTCGCCGTCGCGCGCAGTGTCGAAGGTGTCGATACCCCACCAGCACAGCAGGGCTACCAGCGAGGCGCCGATGACGCGCGCCGCGACCACCTGCGGCGGCGTGACGGTATAGTCGAGCCCCGCCTGCCGCAACTGGGCCAGGATCAGCGCGTGGCGGCGCGCCGACATGAGCGGCTCGATGAAGTAGCTGATCCACTGGATCGGATACCACACCAGCCGGAAGCCCAGCGGCGGCGCGTCCTTGTACGAGCGGTCCTCGACCGGTACTTCCGCCACCGCCCTGCTGAGCAGCCAGACCACCAGCGCGACCGACAGGCCGGCGGCCAGGGCCACCAGCGCGATCAGCGCGTTACCATGTTCGAGCAGCAGCGTATCCATGTTTCTTCCTTTCGCATCAAACGTCGATGGCGATGATCTTGCGGATCACGTACACGCCCATCGCTTCCAGCACGGCCAGCACGGCCAGCACGGCCCAGCCGACCCGCGTGTGCCACAGCATGTCCATCGCGGCCGGTTCCATCTTGCCCAGCACCACCGCCAATGCCACGGGCAGCAGGCCGACCACCCAGGCCTGCAGCTTGCCCTGCGCGGTCAGCGCGCGGATCTTGCCTTCCATTTGCAGCCGGCTGCGGATGGTGCCGGCGGTGCGTTCCAGCGTTTCGGCCAGTCCGCCGCCGGTTTCCGCGGCGATGCGCATGGCCGATACCACCAGGATCGTGGTCTGGGTGGGTATACGGTGCGCCAGGTTGTTCAGGCTTTGCTCGAGCGTCACGCCGATGCGCTGCTCGCGCAGCATCAGCGAGAACTCCTGGCCCAGCGGTGCCGGCGCTTCCTGCACCAGTTGCACCAGCGCCGAGCCGAAGCCCGCGCCGGCGCGCATGCCGCCGGCCAGCATCATCAGCGCATCGGGCAACTGCTCCTCGAAGTTGCGCAGGCGGCGGGCGCGCAGCTGCGCGTACAGCACGCGCGGCGCGAACGTCAGCGCGGCCGCCGTTGCGCCGGCGATCAGGCCGCTGCCCGTGACCGCGTAGGCAACCAGGGCGCCGACCACGATGGCGGCCATGTTCAGCACGAACAGCTGGCGCGGGTCGATGAACAGGAAGAACTCGCGCACCTGGAAACGGGCCCGCTCGGTGAAGTCGGAGCGGTAGCGCTTCATCGATCCGGTACCGACGTCGATCGCCAGCCAGGTCAGCAGGCCGGCGGCCAGCGCGATGACCACGCTGATGCCGGCGATCATGGCCGTATCGTTCATCGGGTTCACGATGCCCGCCTGCGGTCGACACCGGTGCGCGGACGCCATTCGCGGCGCTCCACACCCTCGTAGCCGGGCGGCAGCGTGGGCTTGAAGATGCCCATGTCGAGATCGTTGCCGACGGCGCGCAGTTCCTCGTAGAAGCTCGGCACCATGTCGCAGCCCGTGTAGTAGCCCTGTACGCGCTTGACGCCATGCCCGTCCGGATCGCCGTAGCCCTGGCTGACGAACTTGAACAGTTCCTGCAGCTGCACCTTGCCGCTTTCCATGCCGGTCAGCTCGGTGATGCTGGTCACCTTGCGCGAGCCGCAGGCAAAACGGGTCTGCTGCACTACCACGTCGACCGCCGAGGCGATCTGCTCGCGGATCGCCGTCAGCGGCAGGTCCATGCCTGCCATCAGCACCATCGTCTCGAGCCGGGCCAGGCCGTCGCGCGGCGTGTTCGCGTGCAGCGTGGTCAGCGAGCCTTCGTGGCCGGTGTTCATGGCCTGCAGCATGTCCAGCGCTTCCGCGCCGCGGCACTCGCCGACGACGATACGGTCCGGCCGCATCCGCAAGGTGTTCTTCACCAGGTCTCGGATCAGCACGCCACCCTTGCCTTCCGCATTGGGCGGGCGCGACTCCAGGCTGATCAGGTGTTCATGGTGCAGCTTCAGTTCCGCCGCATCTTCCACGGTGATGATCCGTTCGCCCGGCGGAATGAAGTTCGACAGGATGTTGAGCAGCGTGGTCTTGCCGGAGCCGGTACCGCCGGAAACGATGATGTTCTTGCGCGATTCCACGCAGATCTGCAGGAATGCCGCCATGTCCGGGCTCACTGCGCCAAATTCCACCAGGTCCTTCGACGTCAGGCGGCGCGCGGCGAACTTGCGGATCGTCAGCGCGGGGCCCTTCAGGGCCAGCGGCGCGATGATCGCGTTGACGCGCGAGCCGTCCTTCAGCCGCGCGTCGACCATCGGCGACGATTCGTCGATGCGCCGGCCCAGTGGCGCCACGATGCGCTCGATCACGCCGAGCACCGCACGGTCGCCGGTAAACGTGAGCGGGTGGCGCATCAGGCGGCCGGACCGTTCGATATAGATCTCGTCGTGGCGGTTGACCATGATCTCGCTGACGGTGGGATCGGACAGCAGTTCTTCCAGCGGTCCCAGGCCGACCGCCTCGTCGAGCACCTGCCGGCTCAGCACCTCGCGGTCCAGTTCGCGCGGCAGGTCCGCCTCCATGTCCCTCATGATGCCGCGGATCACGGTGGCACTCTCGGTGCGCAGCTGGTCGTCGGTCATGCTCGACACGTCGTGCCGGCGCAGGTCCATCGTGTCGAGCAGCTTGGCGTGGATGCGCTTGCGCCATTCGAACTCCAGCTCCTTGCGGCGCGGATCGATCCCCGGCACCAGGGCAAAGCCCACGGCGGGCGCGGGCGCAGCCGCATCCACTCCTTCGGCCGGCGCCGCCGGCGGCGCGGCCTGCGCCGCCATTGCGGCCTTGGCCGCCTGTTCGGCGAGGTGGCGCGAATTGTCCAGTTCGTCGGTGGCCTGGCGATTGCGCGCCTTGGCCGAATTCGACCGCGAACCGGGGGCCGCCGCCTGCACCAGCGGCGCCTCGGGCATGCTGTTCAGCACGCGCAGCTTGAACGAGGCAATGGCGAGCACGTCGCTCGGTGCCAGCGGACCGAACTGCGAGTCGACGCGCTCGCCATTGACCGTCAGGCCGATGTACGAACCAAGGTCCTGTACGATGACGCCGCCCGGCGTGCGGTACAGCCGCGCATGCTCCTTCGCGACGCGCCAGCTTTCCAGCCTGACGTCGCTGTCCGCCGCCTTGCCGATGATCGCCTCGTCCGGCACTTCGAGGATGCGGGGGGTGCCGTCGTTGTTGATGATTTCGATGTCGAGCATGGGGACTCCTATTGCGCGGCCGGCGCGGTGGCCGGTGCCGATGCGGGAACAGCCGCGGGCGCAGACGCGGGCGCGGCCACCGGTGCGAACACTTTGCCGGCATCGGTGTCCGGCTGGATCGGTTCCTTCAGGAACGGCTCCGCTCCCATGTGCTCGCCGAGCTTTTCCTTGGCGCGTTCGACCCGCTCCACCAGGCCCGGCGCGCGCGTGTCGACCACGGTCGGCGTGACGAACACCACCAGTTCAGTCTCGCGGTTCTGGTAGCGCTTGGAACGGAACAGCGCGCCGAGCACGGGAATGTTGCCCAGCAGGGGAACCTGGTCGATATCCTTGCCGGTGGTCCGCTGCAGCAGGCCCGACAGCACGATCGTCTCGCCGCTGCGCACATTGAACTCAGTCTGGGTACGGCGCGTCAGCAAGGCCGGACCGCCGATGCCGCTATTGACGGAGGTGTCGAGGGAACTGACCTCGGAATCGATCAGCGCACGAATGACGCCGTTGCGGCCCACCTTCGGCTCGATATCGAGCTTGATCCCGTACGGCTTGAAGAAGATGGAGGTGCCGTTGTCGTTCGATACGCTGTAAGGGAATTCGCCCCCCGCCAGGAAGCTCGATTTGCCGCCGCTGCGCGTGGACAGTTGCGGCTCGGCCAGTATCGCGGCGGTGCCGTTCTGTTCCAGCGCGTTCAGTTGCGCATTCAGGCCCGCGTTCACGGCGCTCATGATCGACAGTGAGCCCGGCAGCGTCACGCCCTGGGTCTTGTCGATATTGCCGATCGGCGGCTGCTGGTTGGACGGCGCCGTGATGTCGATCTGCCGCCCGCCGTTGTAGCCGCGGTTGAGCGGTGCCCAGATGGCGCCGATGGCGCCGCCGCCGGTGGGATTCCACTTCAGGCCCAGTTCGCGCAACTCGTTTCGCGGGAATTCGACGACCTTCACGTCCATCAGCACCGTCTGCTCCCAGCCGATCGGGCTGGTGAAGTTGACGATCTGCGGGTAACGCTTGGCCAGTTCGGCCACCTTCTCCCGGTCGATATCGGACAATTCCTCGCCTTCGACGATGACCTTGTCGCCCACCACCGACGCGGTGGCATTGGGGATATGGCGCAGGAACGATGCCACTTCACGGGTGACGCGCGGCGTCTCGCCCGGCACGATGGTGACCTTGATGCGCTGGTAGCGGCCATCCTCGTTCCACACGAACAGCGACGATACGCCGATGCCGTTGCCGAAGACGATGGTCTCCTTGCCATCGAGCGCGCTGGCGCTGAGGATATTGCCGTTGCCGACGGCGATCCGGGCCACGCCCGGCGTGGGGAACACGCGCGACTCGCCGACGAACAGCTCGATCTCCGGTACCGGCACGGCGTCGCCGCTTGCGTTGATGGGCGCGTAGGGCTCGACAGTCTTCGGCGCGGCGCGGCGGACCTTCGTGGCGCCGGCTTCGGTGATGGGGTTGCGGCTGGCGTTGGGCGACAACGCCGGC
>DASVVD010000458.1:0-2488 GCA_036386715.1 Pseudoduganella sp. | reverse complement strand
GTCGGGATGGTCCTCGGTGCAGTACCGGAAACGGCAGGAATCCCTCGCGATGGCGTGAGGGCGGGAGGGGAGCCCTGCTTCCCTCCGCAAAGGATCGCGGCGCGCCACATGACACCAGTCGCGCCGGATATGCAACAAGGGTGTCTCATTCACTGAAGGAGTAATCGATCATGGCAATCAGTCTGCAAAAAGGCGGCAACGTCAACCTGAGCAAGGAAGCCCCCGGTCTGGCACAACTGACTATCGGCCTGGGCTGGGATGTACGCAACACCGATGGCGCGGCATTCGACATCGACAGCTCGGCGTTCATCCTGAAGACCGATGGCAAGGTGCGCAGCGACCAGGACTTCATCTTCTACAACAACCTGAAATCGACCGACGGCGCCATCGTGCACTCGGGCGACAACCGCACCGGCGAAGGCGCGGGCGACGACGAGACGGTCAATGTCGACCTGTCGAAAGTGCCGGCCGATGTCGACCGCGTCGCCGTCTGCGTGACGATCCACGATGCCGAGAGCCGCCGCCAGAACTTCGGCCAGGTGCAGAAGGCGTTCGTGCGCTGCGTGAACAGCGCGACCAACCAGGAAGTGGCCCGCTACGACCTGTCCGAGGACAGCTCGACGGAAACGGCGATGGTGTTCGGCGAGCTGTATCGCAGCGGTAGCGACTGGAAGTTCCGCGCCGTGGGCCAGGGCTTCCAGGGCGGCCTGGCCGCGCTGGCAACGAGCTACGGCGTTGCCGTTTAAGTTCCAGCAAGCCTGCAGCAACCAAGCATGACCGCCGGCTGCCACCTGGCTGCCGGCATTCAGAAGGAGGTAGTGATGTCAGTGAATTTGACGAAGGGCCAGAAGATCTCTCTGGACAAGGAAGCCGGCGGCGCGCTCACGCACGTGACGATGGGCCTGGGCTGGGATTCCGTGAAGAGCAAGGGCTTCCTGGGCTTCGGCGCGAAGAGTGCCGATATCGATCTCGATGCATCGTGCCTGCTGTTCGACGAGGCCAACAAGCCGGTCGACACGGTCTGGTTCCGCCAGCTGAAAAGCCGTGACGGCAGCGTCGTCCACTCGGGCGACAACCGCACCGGCGCCGGCGATGGCGACGACGAGCAGATCAACGTCAGCCTGGCGCAGGTGCCGGCGGGCGTGAAGAGCATCGTGTTTACCGTGAACAGCTTCACCGGCCAGAGCTTCGCCCAGGTGCAGAACGCCTACTGCCGGCTGCTGAACGCGAACAACGGCAAGGAAGTCGCGCGGTTCGACCTGTCCGTGCAGGGCTCGCACAGCGCCCAGATCATGGCCAAGCTGTACCGCCATAACGGCGAATGGAAAATGCACGCGATCGGCGAAAACGGCACCGGCCGCACGTTCGACGACCTGCTGCCGCAAGTCGCGCAACACCTGTAACCGAGCGCTGTAACCGAGCGCTGCAAGTCAGCCACGGCGGCCCCGGCCGCCGTGCAGGAACATGCAATACGTACCGAGTTTCACCTGCGCCTGCCCCATGGCGCGCTTCCCTTCGCGGTGGTCCGGTTTCCGGCCACCGCTTTTTTTGTCCGAAACATTCGGGCGCGGTGATTGCAGTATGCTGACAACTTTTCATGACTGACCATCCATGCGCCTGCTGCAACTGATCCTGATCGTCATCGTGTTCCTGGCCGTGCTGTGCGGGCCGGTGGTGCTCGTGGCGCGCGGCCTTTACCGGCGCGGCTATCCGCGGGCGCCGCGCGCCCTGCGCGTGATCGTGCCGCTGCAGCTGATCGTGGCGCTGGGCACGATCGTGGTGGCCGATGAATATGCCAAATACCATCTGCCGATGATGATCGTGGTGGTCACGGCCGCCGTCAGCGCGCTCGGTGCGCTGGCGATGTGGGCGATCGGCGCGCTGTTCCCGGCGCGCCTGCTATAGTCGACAGGGATAGTCAGCCCGGATAGTCAGCCGGGAGCAAAGGTTCCATCCCGGGCGACATCGCCGGGAACGCGACCGAACCGTGGTTTGTGCGCGGCAGCTGAAACCGCACCATCGCGCCCTGCAGCGCATGGCCGCACGATTCAGGCCTGCATGAGGATCATCGCCGCGTTGTACGCGGCATGGGTGATCACCGGCGCCAGCAAGCCGCCATTGCGTCGGTACGCGAACGCGGTGCACAGGCCCAGCACGAATACCGGCAGCATCGACACCGGCGGGTGCACCACGGCGAACAGCGCCGCGCTGGCCACGGTTGCCAGGGCGGCAGGCAGCGAGCGGCGCAGGCCGCCGAACAGCAGGCCGCGGAAGATGAATTCCTCGGACAACGGCGCCGCCACGCAGGCGATGGCCAGCAGCAGCGGCAACGCGATGGTGCCGTCCGGTTTCAGTGGCGCGATGCCGAAGTGGCGCACCGCGAACATGTACAGCGCGCCGGCCGCGATGGCCGGCAGCGCCCATGCCGCGCCGGACAGCACGGCCGGCAGCACCGGCCCGTGGCGAAACACCGGCACGCCGCTGGTAC
>DASVVD010000457.1:0-13750 GCA_036386715.1 Pseudoduganella sp. | reverse complement strand
CGCTGCGCAACAAACAAAAGGGCCGCGATCGCGGCCCTTTTTACATTACAACGCCTTGCTGGCGATGTAGTTTTTATAGCCCCGTGCCCGCAGGGCGCAGGCCGGGCATTCGCCGCAGCCATAACCCCAGTCATGCAGCTCGCCCCGCTCGCCCTTGTAGCAGGTATGCGTGTCGGCGCGGATCAGGTCGACGAGGGGCTGGCCGCCCAGATCCTCGGCCAGTTCCCAGGTTTGCGCCTTGTCGAGCCACATCAGCGGCGTTTCCAGCCTGTTGCGGGTATCCATGCCCAGGTTCAGCGCCACCTGCAGCGCCTTCATCGTGTCGTCGCGGCAGTCCGGGTAGCCGGAGAAATCCGTCTCGCACATGCCGCCCACCAGCACATTGATGCCGCGGCGGTAGGCCAGCGTGGCCGCCACCGTCATGAACATCAGGTTGCGGCCGGGGACGAACGTGTTCGGCAGGCCGTTGGCCTGCATCGTGATCTCGATATCCTCGGTCATCGCGGTCTGCGACAACTGGGAGATCAGGCCGAGGTCGATCATGTGGTCCTCGCCCAGCCTGGCATCCCAGTCGGGGCGCTGCGCACGCAGCTTGGCCAGCAGTTGCGGGCGCATCGTCAGCTCGATCGCGTGGCGCTGGCCATAATCGAAACCAAGTGTTTCAACCCGTTCGAAACGGTCCAGTGCCCAGGCCAGGCACGTGGTGGAATCCTGTCCGCCGGAGAACAGTACCAGGGCGGCATCGCGTGTCATCATCACTTCCTTCTTGATAAGAGCCATAAACACAAGCCCCATGGCTGCGTTGCATCGTCTTGCCGTACTAAAGTACTGTCTTCAACGATCCGCCTTGCCCTGTGACTTGTGTTTTTGGCCCCAGCTGAAAATCTTATAAGTACGCCATCTTTTTTACCGATCCGGTAACATCCCAGCGTTAACCCTCAACCATCTTCACCGGGATCACGAATTTTGGCACAACTCGTCACAAATGTAATGCGGCTGGCCTGCGCGGCGGTGCTCGCGGCGCCGCTGGCCCTGTACGCCGCGGAGGGGCTGCAGTACAACGTCCGTATCAACGCGCCGGGCGACCTCGACGAGCTGCTGGAAGCGAATCTCGACCTGGTGAAGTACCGCGGCAATCCGCGCACCGATCTCGAACAGCTGCGCCGCATGGTGCGCACCGCCCCGGCCCAGGCCAACACGCTGCTGGCCACCGAAGGGTATTACTCGCCCACCGTCAACGTGCAGCTCGACGAGAGCGGTGCCAGGCCGCAGGTCACCGTGGACGTGACGCCCGGCGAACCGGTGCTGGTGGGTAAGGTCGAGATCGTGCTGAACGGGTTTGCATCGAACCAGGAATCGCCGTTCGACAAGGAGGCGCTGAAGGCCAGCTGGCCGCTGGCCGAGGGCCAGGTGTTCCGCCAGGGCGACTGGGAAAGCGCCAAGCGCGCGATGCTGCGCGCCGTGGTGCAGACCCGCTACCCGCGCGCGCAGCTGACGGAAAGCGTGGCCACCGTCGACCCCGAGAGCAAGCGCGCGCTGCTGCGCGTGGCGCTCGACAGTGGCCCGGAGATGCGCTTCGGCGAGATCAGGATCGAAGGGATGAAGCGCTACCCCGAAGAGATCGTCCGCAACCTCAACAAGATCAACCCGGGCGACCTGTACAGCGAAGCGGCGCTGCAGGCATTCCAGGCGAAACTGCAGGACACCGGCTATTTCTCGTACGTGGAAGTGACGGCGGACCTGAACACGCTGATCGGCGAGCGCCAGGAGGCGCAGGCGGAACAGAGCGCCGGCGTGCCGGCCCCGGCCGCCCTGCCGCCAGTGCCGCTGCTGGTGCACGTGGTCGAAAACAAGCGCAAGAACGTCAGCGTCGGCGTGGGTTTCTCCACCAATACGGGCGGGCGCACGTCGCTCAGCTATGACGACCTGGCGGTCTGGGGCGGCCTGCGCCTGAAGAGCGCGCTGACCCTGGAGCAGAAAAAACAGAAGGCCAACGGCGACTTCTACTTCCCCACCACGGCCGACGGCTACAACGACAGCTTCGGCGGCGCCCTCGAGCGCAATGACATCGAAGGCGAGATCACCCGCACCGCATCGGTGTACGGCAAGCGCGCCTGGGGCACGCCGCTGCTCGAACGCAGCATCTCGGCCGAATACCTGAACGAAAGCACGTCGGTGGCCGGCGCCGAATCGCGCCACTCGATGAGCGTGCCGATTACCTATGCGGTCACGTGGCGCAAGCTGGACAACCTGATCTTCCCCACCAGGGGCTATGTGCTCAACGCCACGGCGGGCGGCGCGCTGCTGCCGATCCTGACGGACGAGAAATTCCTCCGCTTTACGGCGCGCGGCATCACGTACCGCCCGCTGAACCCGAAGAACCTGCTGATCTTCCGCGGCGAACTCGGCGTGCTGCGCTCGGCCAGCAAGGAGGGCGTGCCCTCCACTTACCTGTTCCGCGCCGGCGGCGACAACTCGGTGCGCGGCTACGCCTACCAGGAGCTGGGCGTGCAGGAAGGCGAAGCCACCGTGGGCGGCCGTTACCTGGCCACCGCCAGCGCCGAATACCAGTACTGGTTCCGCCCCACCTGGGGCGCCGCCGTGTTCTACGACGCCGGCAATGCCGCCGACTCGCTGTCGGACATCCATCCGAAATCGGGCTATGGCGTCGGCGCCCGCTACAAGAGCCCCGTGGGGCCGATCAATGTCGACGTGGCCTACGGTCACGCGGTGCGCAAGGCGCGCCTGCACTTCTCACTTGGATTCACGTTCTGATGGCCGACGATACCAACAACACCGGCACCCCGGCCGACAATAACGGCAACAATGCCGGTGACACCACGCCCCTGCCCCGCAAGGAGCGCCGCTGGCTGCGCCGCACGCTGATCGGCACCGGCATCACCGTGGTCATCCTCGGTGGTGCGATCTGGCTGCTGGGCCGCGAGACCACGCTGCAGCAGATCGCCCAGCGGGTGGCGCGCGCCAGCGGCGGCGCGATCACGATCACCGGCGTGACCGGCTCGCTGTACAACCACATGCATATCGGCCGCGTGATCTACAAGGGCAAGACGAGCACGATCACGGCCGACAATATCGACATCGACTGGTCGCCGCTGCAGTTCTTCTCGTCCGGCATCGAGGTCAGCAAGCTGCGCGTGGCCTCGGTGCTGATGCAGACCACGGCCGAGGACGACGAGCCGCTGAAGGTGCCTGACACCCTGGCGCCGCCGTTCCGCGTGTCGGTGGACGATGCGCAACTGCTGAAGCTGACGATGGTCGGCCTGACCGGCACCCGCAACGACATCACCGACGTGCGCGCAAAACTGTACGGCGACAAGACCCAATGGCAGCTGACGGGCGCCAGCGCCGTGACGCCGGCCGGCCGCGTGGCGGCCGACGCCACGATCGGCGCGCAAAAACCCTTCGCGCTGCAGGCGAAAGCCGCGCTGACCGAGGTGCACATCGCGCCGGGCCAGCCCGCCGCGCAGCTCACCGCCGCGGCCACCGGCAACCTGTCGCTGATGACACTGGCGGTCAAGGGCACCTCCGCCAATGCCAGCGGCGACGGCGTGGTGACGCTGACGCCGTTCGAGAAGATTCCGCTGCGCTCGGCCGATATCCGCGCGCATGGCGTCGACCCGTCGCGCTTCCAGTCGGCGTGGCCCAAGGCCAGCCTGGACCTGCGGGTAAAGGCCGATATCGGCACGCAGCAGCAGGTGAGCGGCCTGCTCGAACTGGCCAACACGGCCACGCCGGGCCCGCTCGACCAGCAACTGCTGCCGCTGAAATCGGTCACCGCCCGCCTGGGCGGCAACCTCACGGTGGCCACCCTGGACAACCTGCTGATCGACCTGGGCAATGCCGGCCGCTTCACCGGCAACGGCCGGGTCGAGCGCAGCGGGCCGGACGGCGGCATCGAAACGGCCGATATCAGGCTGCATACCGACCGCATCGACCTGCGCGCCATCCATGGCGCGGCGAACAGCACCGCGATCGCCGGCGACATCTCGGCCAAGAGCACGGGCAAGGTGCAGACCTTCGACGTGGCGCTGGCCGAGAAGAACCTGCGGCTCGACGCGCATGCCAGGCTGGAAGAAACGCTGGTGACGATCGAGCGCGCCCGGCTGCAGGCCGGCCGCGGCACCATCGGCGTGACGGGCCGCGCCAGCCTGGCGGACGATCGCGCGTTCAAGGCGGCGGCCACGGTCGACCATTTCGATCCCGCGGCGCTGGGCGACTTCCCGAAGGCCGACCTGAACGCCGTGGCGAACGTGGCCGGCAAGCTGGTGCCCGAGCTGAACGCGGCCGTGGACTTCACGATCCGCCCGAGCAGGTTCGCCGGCCAGAACCTGTCCGGCAGCGGCAAGCTCAATGCCGATGCGCAGCACCTGACGAACATCGCCGCGAACGTGGCGATGGGCCGCAACAGCGTCGAGGCACGCGGCAACTTCGGCCTGCCGGCCGAAAAATTGGACTGGAAGCTCGACGCGAAGGACCTGGCCGCGCTGCAGCCCGGCATGGCCGGTTCGGTCAGCGGCAGCGGCGTGGCCACCGGCGGCTATGCCGCGCCGCGCACCAGCTTCGATATCGATGCGCGCGGCCTCGGCCTGGCCGGCGCGAAAGTGCGCGCACTCGACAGCGCGATCCGCGCCACCGGCCAGTTCGCGCTGGCCGGCAAGGACAAGCAGCCGGAAGTGGCCCTGTCCGGCAGCATGCGGCGCGTGAACCCGGCCGCGTTCGCGGCTTCGGCACCGGCGGGCAACCTGAACGCCACCTTCTCCGGCAACGCACGGCTGGCGGCCGACTGGCGCGCCAACGTCGATCTCGACCTGGCGCCATCGACGCTGGTCGATGCGCCGCTGAGCGGCCATGCGAAAGTGGCGGCCGATCACCGCCATGTGGACAAGGCCGATGTCGACCTGAACCTGGGGCCGAACAGCCTGCGGGCGCAGGGCGCGTTCGGCGCACCGGCGGACCGGCTGAACTGGAAGCTCGATGCGCCGCAACTCTCCAGCCTGGGCGCCGGCTTTGGCGGCGTGCTGCGCGGCAGCGGCACGCTGGGCGGCACGATGCAGAAGCCGACGCTGTCGTTCGGCATCGAGGGCAACACGCTGCGCCTGCTCACGCAGCACCAGGTGCGCTCGATCAAGGCCACCGGCACGCTGGGTAACGTCGACGCGCTGGTGGCGGACGTCAACGTTGCCGGCTACAGCTCGCCCACGCTGTCGATCGACCGCGCGCGGCTGCAAAGCAGCGGCTCGGCCGGTGCCCACACGATCCAGCTGTCCGCGGCCAACCCCGACTTCGACGCGGCGCTGCGCATCAAGGGCGGCTGGGCCAACGACACCTGGACCGGCAGCATCGACACGCTGCAGAACCGCGGCCGCTTCGCGCTGACCTTGCAGGCGCCGGCAGCGCTGGTGATCGCGGCGCCGAAAGGCGGCGGCGTGGCGGGCCTGGCGAAACCCGACCGGATCGCGCTGTCCAGCGCCGTGATCGGCCTGCCCGAAGGCAGCCTGCGGGTGGAAAGCCTGGAAAAGAACGGCCCGCGCTGGCGCAGCCGCGGCACCGCCGCGGGCGTGCCGGCCACGTATCTCGCGCAGTTGTCCGATGCATGGCGCGGCCGCGTCGTCAGCGACCTGACGCTGGGCGCCAACTGGGGCATCGACATGACCGTGCCCGCCACTCCTGGCGCCGCGCCGGCGCTGAACGGCACGCTGCGCGTGTTCCGCGAAAAAGGCGACATCACGGTGACGGGCGGCGCCAAACCGCTGGCGCTGGGGCTGTCGCAACTCGAAGCAGGCGTCAACGTGGCCGGCAGCACGCTGAAGGTGCAGGCCGGCATGACCGGCAGCCGTGCCGGCCGCATCGCGCTGGATGCCACGGCGCAGCTGCGCGATGGCCGCATTCCGGCCGACAGCCCGCTGGCCGTGACCGGCAGCGTGGATGTGCCGTCGATCGCCTGGCTGTCGCCGCTGGCCGGCATGGAGGGCCTGGATCTCGATGGCGCACTGAAGGCGGCGATCACCGGCAGCGGCACGATCGCCAATCCGGCGCTGAACGGCGATGTGACCGGCAGCGGCCTGGTGATCAACTGGGCCGACCAGGGCGTTCGCCTGCGCAACGGCCAGTTGCAGGCCCGCGTGGCCGGCGACCAGCTCACGCTGCAGAAGCTGCACCTGGAAGGCCGTACCGGCCGGGCCGATGTCGAAGGCTGGGCGCGGCTGGCCGGCAAGGAAATGACGATGAACCTGAAGCTCACGGCGGACAAGCTCGAAGCGCTGTCGCGGCCGGACCGCACGCTGGTGCTGTCCGGCTCCAGCGAAATCGTGCGCGATGCCAGGCGCTTCCAGCTGAACGGCAAGTTCCGCGCCGACCGCGCCGACATCGAGCTGCCGGATGAAAACTCGCCGACCATCAGCGACGATGTGGTCATCCTCGGACGCACCAAGCCCACGGTCAAGGAAACCGCGCAATCGCTGCCGCTGAACGTGGACCTGGAAGCGGACCTGGGCGACGATTTCCGCCTGAAAGGCAAGGGCCTGGACGCCTACCTGGCCGGCGGCGTGCACGTGCGCATCGCCGACCGCCGGCCGCCGCGCGTCAACGGCAGCATCCGCGTGGCCAGCGGCACCTATGCGGCTTATGGCCAGAAGCTGTCGATCGAGCGCGGCGTGATCAACTTCACGGGCGCCTACGACAACCCGGGCCTGAACATCCTCGCGGTGAGCAAGCGGCCGGAAGGCACCGAACTGTCCGATACCAACGTGGAAGCCGGCGTCGAAGTGCGCGGCACGGTGCTTTCGCCGACGGCCCGGCTGGTTTCCACGCCGTCGGTGCCGGACAGCGAAAAGCTGTCGTGGCTGGTGCTGGGGCACGGCATGGACAGCATGCAGGGCAACGAGATGGGCCTGCTCGGCACCGCTGCCGGCGCACTGTTCGGCGGCAAGGGCGGCGGCAGCTTCGCCAACAAGGTCGGGCTGGACGAACTCGGCGTGTCGCAAGGCAGCGGCAATGCCACCGGCCTGGAAAACACCGTGGTCACGGTGGGCAAGAAACTGTCGTCACGGGCCTACCTCGGCTTCGAGCAGGGCGCCGGCAGCGCCACGTCGCTGGTCAAGCTGCGCTACAAGCTGAACCAGCGGATCACGCTGCAGTTCCAGACCGGCACGAACAACGCGCTCGATGTGCTGTATACGTGGGCGTTTGATTGATGGTTGGTTAGGGGACAGGAAGGAGTGATCCCGTGCACGGGATCACCGCTACGCAGGCGGGGAGCATGCTCCCCGAATCCCTGCTGCGCCCCCAATCTCCGGCTTGTGATCCGGCACCGGATCATCCTGCTCCACCGGCCCATCCTGGTGCGGATGGTGGGGTTGCGGGTCCGGCATGGGTTCGTCGACAGGCACCGGCAAGTCCGGTGCCCGGTGTGCCCGGTACGGGTGGACTGGTTCCGTCGCTGGTTCCGTCGCGCGATAATGCTCCATGTTTCCTCCTGTGGTGAACGCCGCCACGGTACCACGCACCCCGTAATCGCGCCGCAGCGTTACAATTTCCGTTTTCCGAACGATATCGATCCATGCAACTGACAACCCTGGCCCTGCTGATCCTGATTCCGCTGCTGATCTGGCGGGTCTACCTGCGCCTGCGGCCATTCTTCGCGCGCCAGGAATCGCTGGTATGGAAACACTGGGTCGGCGCGGTACTGTTCACGTTGATGCTGCTGGGGGCCGCCGTATCGCTGCTGGCCAGCGGACCGGGCAGCGGGCCGGCGCTGGCGGCACTGGCCGGCGGCACGCTGGGCGGCGGCTGGCTGGCGTTCTTTGCACTGAAGCGTACCCGCTTCGAGACCATTGGCCGGCGTTACTACTTCAAGCCCCATGGCCGCTTCGGCATCCTGGTCTGCATGCTGTTCGCCGCGCGCGTGCTGCAGATCGGTGTCGAGCTGTTCATGAACCGCCAGTCCGACTTCCCGCAACCGATCACACGCGAGATGGTGATGGCACACCCGCTGTCCTGCGTCGCGCTCGGCCTGCTCGCCGGCTATCTCGCCACCTATTCCATCGGCATGCTGCGCTGGCGCCGCGCGCAGCCGCCACTGCCGGAGCTCGAATGAACCTGTTGCCCGATTCCCCCTTGTCCCAACCCCTGCTGCCCAACGAGCCCCGTATCGCCGATGCGCTCCAGCAAACCCTGACCGAACGATACCTGCTGCCCGTGCTGCCGGCGCTGCGCGCCCTGCTGGTCGACCTGCGCAACCTGGTCGATCCGGTGCTGGCGTCGCGCCTGCCTGCCATCGGTGGGCTGCCGTATCCGCACGGCCAGGGCATGGCGATCACGCATGCGCTCCATGAAATGCTCGGCGACCCGGATGCCGGCACGCTGCCAGGTCCTGCCGGCGAGGGTTTCGCGGCCCTGCAGGACTTCCACGAACACGGCGGCAGCCTGCGCCAGGTCTGGGGCGCCATGCACGGCAGGCACTTCCACCATGCCTTCCTGTTCGGCACGCTGTATGCCGACGTGGCGGCCGACGCCACCGTGCCTGGCGGCGGGAAGGTCACCATCCTGCCATTTCGCGAGGCGAGGCTGACGCCGGTACGCGACCATCGCCATTTCGCCCTGCTGGCGGCAAGCGCGTCGCGGGCCACCGTCTATCCGAACCACGTGCTGCCGGCGCTGGCGCCGTATGCGCCACTGATCATGCTGTTGCCCGACGGTGCGGTGCGCATCGCGCCCGATGTCGCCTACATGAGCGGGCTGGCACTGGCCAGCGGTTTCGCTTCCAGTGCCGATGTGCTGCACGGCCCGGCAATGCCGGCGGACCTGTTCGCCCTGATCGCCGGCACGCTGCGCGAGGCCGGCATCGCAGTGGCAGCGGATGCCGCCAAGGGGCGGCAGGAAGCGCTCGCGCTGTGCGTGCGTTATCGCGACGGGCGCCGCCGCCCGGGTGACGTGCACCATGTGCGCGCACTGGACCTGCTGGCCAAGGCCAGCAGCCTGCTCGACGCGCTGCACGTTCCTGCCCAGCTGCAGGCCGCCTGAAGCTTCACTGCAGGCTTTACTGCAGGCTTTACGGCTCCACGGCGGCTCTACAGCAGGCTGCGCAGGGCGCCTGCCACTTCCGGGTAACGGAACTGGAAACCCTCGCGCAGCAGCCTGGCGGGCACCACGCCCTGCCCTTCCAGCAGCAGGTCGGCCTGCTCGCCCAGCAACAGGCGCACCGGCCATGCCGGCGTGGGGAGCCATGCGGGCCGGTGCAGCAGCCGGGCCGCGGTACCGGTGAATTCCCCCTGGTTCACGACCTGCGGCGCCGTGAAGTTCCAGGCGCCCTGCACGCTGGCCCCTTCGCTGCGCTGCGCCAGCCATGCCTGGGCCCGCAGCAGGTCATCGACATGGATCCACGACAGTTTCTGCCGCCCGCCGCCCATCGGCCCGCCCACGCCCAGCTTCACCGGCAACAGCATCGGCGCCAGCGCACCGCCGTGGCCCAGCACCAGGCCGAAGCGGGCCGTCGCCACCTGCACGCCATATGGCACGGCGCCCTGCGCCGCCGCCTCCCACTCCTGGCACAGTTGCGACATGAAGACCGGCTGCGGCGGGCTGTCTTCGGTCAACGTCGCCGCCGCACCCTGCGGCTGCACGCCGTAGTAACCGATGGCGGATGCCGACAGCAGCAGCCGCGGCTTGTGCTGCGCCCTGGCGATCCAGGCGACCAGGCGTTTCGTGAGCGCCACGCGGCTGGCACGCAGCGCGGCCTTGCGCTTGCCGGTCCAGCGCTGGCCGAGGATGCGCGCACCCGCCAGGTTGATGACGATATCGATTCTTTCCGTGGCCGGCAGTTCGTCCATCGTCATCACGCAGCGCACGCTGCCGCCCAGTTCCCGGGCGGCGCGCGCCGTGTCGCGCGTCATCACGATGACGTGCTGGCCGTCGGCCAGCAGGGCCGTCACCAGCTGCCGGCCGATGAAGCCGGTGGCGCCGGTGACGAATACCGTCTGGCCTGGCGTACCGAAGCGGATCCGGTCACCGCTCTGTGGTGCGTTCATGTTCAATCCTTTCCGAGCAGCCGGGCCACCTTGCCGCCCATCGTGAGGAACCGCTTCAGCGTGGCCGGTGGCAAATGCTTGTAGTCGTCGTAGCTGTCGCCCAGCATTTCAAGGAATTCGAGCACGTGTGCCATCTTTTCGCGCGTGGCCGGCTGCATGCCGCGATCGGCTTCCGCCTCGATCGCGCACTGGCGCAATACGGTGAGCGTCGGATCGATCTCGCGCCGCTTGCGTTCCTCAACGATGACGCGGAAGATTTCCCACACGTCCTGCAATGCCACGAAGTGATCGCGGCGGTCGCCCATCACGTGCGTCACTTTCACCAGCCCCCAGCTCTGCAACTCCTTCAGGCTGTTGCTCACATTCGAGCGCGCCACGGCCAGCGTTTCGACGATCTGCTCCGCGGTCAACGGCTCGTTCGCCAGGAACAGCAGCGCGTGGATCTGCGCCACCGTGCGGTTGACACCCCAGCGGGTGCCCATCTCGCCCCAGTGGAGGATGTATTTCTGTTCGGTCGGGCTCAGGGTCATGGAATTCTATTATTTCTGTCGTTACAGAAATTAAAGACCAGGGAAGCGTATTTGTCAATGTGAAATGATGAACAGGAATGTGACGATGGCTTGGCCTTATCCCGCTCCTACAATATTCAGGCAGTTTCATATCCTGTTTATGGTCGTTATGTGCTCTATTAATGCTGGTATCATGCCTAAATGCGACATTCCTCCACATTACAGATTTATCTCGACGACGCCTGGCAGGATGCCGCAATGGTTGAACTGACCGGCGATGAGAGTCGTGGGGTTAACGCACGTACGCGTATCGAATACCTTCCCGACTATGCCGTGGCGCAGTGGGCCAGGTTTGATGCAGCGGCATTGTCGGTAGCCAGCCCTGTCGGCCTGGACCACAGGGATTTCCCGGCCTGGCCGCCGTTCCTGGTCGACCTGCTGCCACAAGGATATGGTCGCGCCGAGCTCCTGCGCCAGCTGGACCTGCAGGCATCAGGTGCGCCAGCCGACTGGACCCTGCTGTGTGCCGGCGCAGGAAATCCCATCGGCAACGTTCGTATAAAAGAGGCCCACGAATGGGCAATGGAACGCTCGGGAACTGCAACCCACGGTTTTTCAATGGACGAAGTAGCATCCAGGGCAGGCGATTTCAGTGAATACCTGGCACAGCATGGCTTGTTCCTGGCAGGGTCCTCCGGTGTCCAGGGTGAATGGCCGAAGATCCTGCTGACACGAGCGTCCGATGGCCTGTACTACCTGGATCATACCGTGCCAGATGCGCTGGCAGAGCGCCACTATATCGTCAAGTTCGGCCGGGGAAGCGATCCTGCCCTTGCCAATATCCTGCACCTGGAAGCGCCGTACATGCAGCTGGCCCACGGGCTGGGACTGAATGTGCATGCCGAATTGATCGCACACGGGCGTGCACTCTTCATCCCTCGCTTTGACCGGCACGTGGAAAATGGCCGCGTGATCCGTCACGGCCAGGAAAGCATCGCATCGTTGTGCGGCATTGGCGGCTTCGGCACTGTTCCCACCCACAACGAAGTGTGCCGCCGGCTTGGCGAGGTGGCCACTGATCCGGCGCGCGACGTCATTGAATACATCAAGCGCGATATCGCCAACATTGCACTCGGCAACAAGGACAATCACGCCAGGAATACGGCAATCCACCGCAAAGGCAATGGCGAGGTCTGCCTGACACCCCTGTTCGATCTTGCGCCGATGTGGATGCACCCCGACGGTATCGCGCGCAGGATCCGCTGGGAGCGCGACGACGGCGGCTCGCCCGACTGGGCCAGCGTGATCGATCAGGCGTGCGACGCGGCGCATCTCGACAGCCGCCTGGTACGAAAGAGCGTGGCACGGATGGCGGCGCCACTGGCGACCTTGTTCGACGACGCGAGGGCGCTCGGTATCGTCGACCAGTTCCTGGCCCCGTTGCAGAAAGCCTGGGAAAACGCCCGTGCACAGGTGGAGAAGCTGTAATGGACAAGCGCTACAAGCCTTTTTCCCCGACCGATGCGTTGGCGGCGCGGCGCGCGCTGACCAAGGAACTTGCCGCGGCACCTTCCATGCCAGTACCTGCTGTCATCAAAAAGATCCGGACCGGGCTGCGCCTGACCATCGCGGAATACGCAAAACTGTGCGGTGTGTCGGCACGGGCACTGGCCGATATCGAGCGCGGCGCAACCAGCCCCACGCTGGCGACGGTGGAAAAGCTGCTGCGGCCACTCGGCCTGCAACCGGGCGCCGTGCCGCTTGCCCAAGCCGGCACGCCTGCATTGGCAGGCAACCGTGCAGTCGGCCCATCGCTCGACAACGCACAGGATCGCAGCACGATCGATCCCTCGGCGCCATGGGAGGTGGAATACTGGACGGGTGAACTGGGCATATCGGCCGGGCAGCTGGTGGACGCGATCAAGGCCGTGGGGCCGACCATCGGCGCGGTGCGGCGGCATTTCGGCAGGCAGTAGAGGATATCCGCCCCTGCAGGCGTAAAAAAGCCGCGCAATGCGCGGCTTCTTGGTGGGTGAATGCTGCCGGTCAGGCGGCCTTGGCGGCATCGGCCGCCTCTTCCTTCCGGCGCTGCAGCACGAAGATCGGCTGCGCCCACGCCGTGTCCTTCTTTTTCTTGCTCGTGATGAGCGTGAGTTCGGAAGGATCGTAGACGTCGGTATTGTGCGTCAGCGGGGTCGTCATCAGGTACTGCGCGTCGGTGTTCTTCAGGAATTCGCCGACCAGCTGGATGTTGCGGATATCCAGGTGGGCGAACGGTTCGTCGATGAACACGAAGCCGCCGGAACCTTCGTCCGATTTCAGCAGGCCGATCAGCAGCACCAGCGACTTCATCACCTGCTGGCCGCCGGAAGCTTCGCCGTCGTTCATGCCGATCACGCCCTTGCCGTCGAACTTGAAGCGCACGTGCAGGCCGGCCTGCGCCAGCAGCAGGTCGTCGTTCTCCAGCTTGACCGGATCGGCGCTGACCTCGATCTTGGCCAGCTCGCCGAGCTCCTTGATGTTCTTGGTGTACTGCTTGATGGTGTAGCGCAGCCGCTCGATGTAGGCACCGCGGGCATTGCCGGTGGCCTCGATCGCGCGGTTGTTCTGGTAGCGGCGCTCCTCGGTTTCCGACTTGCGGCTCGACAGCTGCTCGTTCAGGCGCGCGTACTGGTCGATCACGGTGGCATCGAGTTCCCAGTCGTCGCGTGCCAGGCTGGCCTGCAGGCTGGCGATGCGCAGGTCGACCTGGTGGGCATTGACGTGCTGGGCCACGAGCGCCTGGCGGCGCGCGGGGCGGCGCCACCCGGCCGGCAGGTGCCGCCACTGGCGACGCAGTGCCAGCAGTGCGCGGGCGTGGTCGGAGCGCTGGTCGAGCTGGCGCTTGTAGTTCAGGCGCATGCCCGCTTCCGCTTCGGAGAGCGCCATGCGCGCGCCGTTCCACGCACCGTCGGCACGGGTGCGCGCCACGGTCGCGTTCTTCATCAGGCCCTGCAGCTCGCCGAGGCGCGAGCCCACTTCGAGGCGCTCGGAACGCAGCGGCACCGAGGCACGGGCGGCTTCGTCGAATTCATCGGCGCGTGCCGACAGTTCCTTCACCGCGTCCACGCCGGCCACCCTGGCCTTCAGCGCGCTGGTCTCGGAGGCCAGGCGACTGATCTGCAGCGTGAACTTGTCTTCCTCGGCTTCCAGCAA
>DASVVD010000456.1:0-3171 GCA_036386715.1 Pseudoduganella sp. | reverse complement strand
ATCGCATGCCGCACGGCGACCGGGATCAGCACCTGCACCAGCGTATACAACAGCACGAGCAGCAGCACCGCCGCCAGCGGCGCGCGGTAGCCGCGCATGAACTGCCACAGCCGCGCCGCCACGCTGCGGTCGAAACGGGCGAATACCTCGTCACCCCGCTCCGCCGTGTCGTCCCGCGCGCCCCCCTGCGCACTTCCCTGCGCACTTCCCCGCGCACTTCCCCGTGTAAATGCGCTCATGTGCCCACCCGTGCCAGCGGCGCTTCTTCCTGTTCTTCCTGTTGCCCGTCGCGCGAGGCGCGGTGCTGCAACGCCCACAGCGCCGCATACCGGCCGCCGGCCGCCAGCAGCGCTGCATGGGTGCCCCGCTCAACGATCGTGCCGCCGTCGAGTACGATGATGTGGTCGGCATGCCGCAAGGCGCTGAGGCGGTGCGCGATGATCACGGTCGCCGCCTCGCGGCAGGCGCCCTGCAATGCGGCGCGCACGCGGCCCTCGGTGACCGGGTCGATCGCGGCGGTGGAATCGTCCAGCACGATCACGGCCGGGTCGCCGATCAGCGCACGGGCGATCGTCATGCGCTGCCGCTGGCCGCCGGACAGCGCGGCGCCCCGCTCGCCGACCCGCGTGCGGTACCCCTGTGGCAGGCGCGCCACATGGTCGTGGATCTGTGCAATGCCGGCCGCCGCCGTCACTTCGGCAACCGCGGCATCCGGCGCGGCATACGCCACGTTGTCATGCACCGATGTATCGAACAGAAAATTCTCCTGCTGGACCAGCGCGACTTCGCGGCGCAGCGATGCCAGCGTCACATCCCGCACGTCCTGCCCGCCGACCGTGACCCGGCCGCTGGTCGGGTCGTAGAAGCGCGAGACCAGGTGCGCGATGGTCGATTTGCCGCTGCCCGGCGCGCCGACGATGCCCAGCACCTGCCCGGGCTGGACGTCGAAACTGATGTCGCTCAAGACCTTGCGGCCTCCCGCGACATAGCTGAACCCCACGTTCTCGAAGCGCAGCGCCTTCGGCCCCGGCGGCAGCGCGACCGCGCCAGCCCGGTCGACGATCTCCGGCGCTGCATCGAGCACCTCGAACAGCCGTGCACCCGAACCGGTGGCGCGGGCGCTGGAATTGACCACCATGCCGATCTGCCGCAGCGGCTGCTGCAGGATCGTGATGAAGGTGAGGAATTCGGTCAACGCGCCGACCGTCAGCTCGCCCGCGGCCACGCGGCGCCCGCCCACCCACAGCACCAGCGCCATCGACACGTAATAGGCGAAGGTCATCAGGCTGATCGACCCCATGCGCTCGGTGATGCGGGCATTCGACAGGCGCAAGGCGCGCTGCGAGATCTCGTCGAAGCGCGCCAGTTCCGCCGCTTTGGCGTGGAAGGCGCGCACCACCCGCACGCCCTGCAGGTTCTCCTCCATGCGCAGGGTCAGCTCGGCCATCATCTTCTGCAGCCGTTGCCAGCTGGCGCGCAGGCGCACCGCCGCGCCGACCGCAATGCACAGCACGAACGGCACGAACGACAGGGCCAGCAGACCAAGGCTGGTATCGACGGCCATCAGCCGCCAGGAACCGACGCCCAGCAGCAGCGCCAGCGTGATGGCGCGCAGCACGCCGAATTCGAGGAAGGCGCGCACGCCTTCCAGGTCGAGCATGCCACGCGCGATCAGTTCGCCGGTGTGGATACGGTCGTGATAGCCGAACGACAGCTGCTGCAGCTTGTCGTAGAAGGCCAGCCGCAGGTCATAGGCCACCCGTTGGGCCAGCGTCTCGCCGCAATAGCCCTGCAGCCCGGTCAGCGTGCCGCGGATCGCGCAGGCGGCAACGATCAGCAGCGCGGTCACCGCCAGCGCATGGTCGGCGCCGGCCAGCGCGACGCCGCTCGCGTCGACGAGGTGGCCGGCCTGGTCGACCGCGCGCCCCAGCAGCCGGGGCATGACCAGGTTGAAGACGGCCGCGCCCAGCGCGCAGCCCACCGCGGCGGCGCAGCGCCACGGATGGCGCAGGGCGAGCCGTGTCAGCCGCCCCAGGATGCGGGGCATGGCGTGCAGGTCGACGGTTTCGGAAAACTGCGGCGGTGCCGGAGGTGCGGATGGCGCCGCGGTCATGCCCTCGGAACCCGGCCCGTCACCGGGTAGGCGGGGTCGGTGTAGCCGGGCGTGCTGGGGTGGCCGGGCGGCACCAGCCGGTCGAACAGTGCTTCATCGTCGGCGGTGAAGCGGTATTCCAGCGCCGCGCGGTAGTTCTGCCATTGCGCCAGCGTGCGCGGGCCGCCGATCACCGACGTAATGTGCCGGTTGTTCAGCACCCATGCGAACGCGAACTCGGCCGTGGAGATGCCGCGTGCCCGGGCCTCTTCGCCAATGGCCTGCGCCAGCGCCAGCGACTCGGGCCGCCACTCGGTCTGCAACGCGCGCGGATCGTTGCGGGCGATCCGGCTGCCTTCCTCCGGCGCCGCACCGGGCCGGTACTTGCCGGTCAGGACACCGCGCGCCAGCGGGCTGTAAGGCACCACGCCGAGGCCATGGTGCGCGGCGGCCGGCAAATGCTCCACTTCCGGCATGCGGTTCGCCGCGTTGTAGTAAGGCTGGCTGACCACCGGCGCCGGGATGCCGAGCTGGCGGGCCAGGTGCACCGCGTCCGAGATCTGCCAGGCCTGGAAGTTCGACAGCCCGTAATAGCGGATCTTGCCCTGCGCGAGCAGGTCGCCCAGCGCGCGCAGCGTTTCTTCCAGCGGCGTCAGCGGGTCCGGGCGGTGCAGGTAGTAGATGTCGAGGTAATCGGTGCCGAGGCGGGCCAGGCTCTGCTCGGCGGCCTGGAACACGCGGCGGCGCGACAATCCGCCCTCGTTCGGCCAGTCGCCGGTCTTGTTGCCGACCTTGGTCGCCAGCACCCACTTGTCGCGCCGGGCGGCGATCGCACGGCCGACCACGCGCTCGGACTCGCCGCCGTTGTAGACGTCGGCCGTGTCGATGAAGTTGATGCCGTGTTCGTGCGCGTCGTCGATGATGGCGCGGGCATCGGCTTCAGGCGTCACGCCGCCGAACATCATGGTGCCGAGGCACAGGGGGGAAACGCGCAGGCCGCTGCGGCCGAGAATGTTGTAGTCGCTCATGGTGATCCTTGTGCTTATGCTGATGTCGATGCTCAGGCTTTTGCCAGCCAG
>DASVVD010000455.1:0-3571 GCA_036386715.1 Pseudoduganella sp. | reverse complement strand
CAAGTGCTGCGAGAAGGTCCTGCAAACAAGCCACTTCATCGGCTGAGAGCTGGCGTTCTGCCAGCGCTTTGTACAACACCTGGAAATCCGCCGTGCCCATGCTGGCCTCCTGATAGACATGAAGTATCTCAACAGGAGGTCAGACAGTGTTGTGCCGCGGAAGTTCCCACACTTTACGCGAACAGCGCCATGAAAAAAGCGGCCGCAAGGGCCGCTTCGGTGTGCTCGGGAGAGCGCTTTACGATCTGACGCAATCGACGAAATAATCGCGCTTGCCGTTGACCTCGCGCTTGACCAGGCCGTGGACATCCGTTTCGAAGCCCGGGAAGCGCTCGTTGAAGTCGCGCGCGAAGCGCAGGTAATCGACGATCGTGCGGTTGAACTGTTCGCCCGGGATCAGCAGCGGAATGCCCGGCGGGTAAGGCGTCAGCAGGATCGACGTGATGCGGCCTTCCAGCTCGTCGATCGCCACGCGCTCGATTTCGCGGTGCGCCATCTTGGCGAACGCGTCGGACGGCTTCATCGCCGGCACCATGCTCGACGTGTACATCTCCGTCGTCAGGCGCGCCACATCGTAGGCCTTGTAGAAATCGTGGATCTGCTGGCACAGGTCGCGCAGGCCCATCTGTTCGTAGCGCGGGTTGTTCGCCGAGAACTCCGGCAGGATGCGCCACAGCGGCGCATTCTTGTCGTAGTCGTCCTTGAACTGCTGCAGCGCGGTCAGCAGCGTGTTCCAGCGGCCCTTGGTGATGCCGATCGTGAACATGATGAAGAACGAGTACAGCCCGCACTTCTCGACGATGACGCCGTGTTCGGCCAGGTACTTGGTGACGATCGATGCCGGGATGCCGGTCTCGGCGAACTGGCCGTGCAGCGACAGGCCCGGGTTGACGATCGTGGCCTTGATCGGGTCGAGCATGTTGAAGCCCGGCGCCAGCTTGCCGAAGCCGTGCCACTCTTCGCTTTCTTCCTTGAAGATCCAGTCGTCCTGCGTGCCGATGCCTTCCTCGGCGAAGGTGTCCGGGCCCCAGACCTTGAACCACCAGTCGGCACCCCATTCCTCGTCGATCTTCTTCATGGCGCGGCGGAAGTCCAGCGCTTCCAGGATCGATTCCTCGACCAGGGCGGTGCCGCCCGGTGCTTCCATCATGGCGGCGGCCACGTCGCACGAGGCGATGATCGCATACTGCGGCGAGGTGGACGTGTGCATCAGGTACGCCTCGTTGAACATGTCCTTGTCCAGCTTGACGGTCTGCGAATCGCGCACCAGCACCTGCGACGCCTGCGACAGGCCCGCCAGCAGCTTGTGGGTGGACTGCGTGGAGAAGATCAGCGACTCCTTGGCGCGCGGGCGGTCCTTGCCGATCGCGTGCATGTCCTTGTAGAAGTCGTGGAACGTGGCGTGCGGCAGCCAGGCTTCGTCGAAGTGCAGCGTGTCGATCTGGCCGTCCAGCATTTCGCGCAGGGTCTCGACGTTGTATACCACGCCGTCGTAGGTCGACTGGGTGATCGTCAGGATGCGCGGCTTCTTGTTCTTGGCTTCGCGGGCGAACGGGTTGTTGTCGATCTTGCGCTGGATCGACTCCATCGTGAACTCTTCCAGCGGGATCGGGCCGATGATGCCGAGGTGATTGCGGGTCGGCATCAGGAACACGGGAATCGCGCCGCACATGATGATCGAGTGCAGGATCGACTTGTGGCAGTTCCTGTCCACGATCACGACGTCGCCCGGCGCGACCGTGTAGTGCCACACCATCTTGTTCGACGTCGACGTGCCGTTGGTGACGAAGTAGCAATGGTCGGCATTGTAGATGCGTGCCGCGTTGCGTTCCGACGCGGCCACCGGGCCGGTATGGTCCAGCAGCTGGCCGAGTTCCTCGACGGCGTTGCACACGTCCGCGCGCAGCATGTTCTCGCCGAAGAACTGGTGGAACATCTGGCCGATCGGCGATTTCAGGAATGCCACGCCGCCCGAGTGGCCGGGGCAGTGCCAGGAATACGAACCGTCGTTGGCGTAATGCACCAGCGCGCGGAAGAACGGCGGCGACAGGCCGTCCAGGTAGCTCTTCGCTTCGCGGATGATGTGGCGCGCCACGAATTCCGGCGTGTCCTCGAACATGTGGATGAAACCGTGCAGTTCGCGCAGGATGTCGTTCGGGATATGGCGCGAGGTGCGCGTTTCGCCGTACAGGTAGATCGGGATGTCGGCGTTCTTGTAGCGGATCTCCTCGACGAAGGCGCGCAGCGATTTCAGCGCATGGTCGGTCTCCTCGAGCGAGCCGCCGCCGAATTCCTCGTCATCGATCGACAGCACGAAGGCCGAGGCGCGCGATTGCTGCTGGGCGAACTGCGACAGGTCGCCATAGCTGGTCACACCCAGCACTTCCATGCCTTCCTTCTCCATCGCAGCGGCCAGCGCACGAATGCCCAGGCCGGACGAATTTTCAGAACGGAAGTCCTCGTCGATGATGACGATGGGGAAACGAAATTTCATGATGTCTCCAAAAAGAAGAACCGCCCGGGTCTCATGTAACCGGGCGGGCTGGGTGCAAACAGGGTCGAAAAACAGGTGCCGAAAAATCTGGTCCGCGATTCTCGCAGAATTCGCACCGCTCAGGTAGGAAAATTATCGCTCAACCGCGGCGGCTGCGGCGCCACCGTGGGTGCCCGGCTGCAACGCACGCTCATGCACCGGCGCGGCGGTAGATGACGATGTCGAATGCCGTGCCGTTGGCCGACTGGTGGCAGGTACGCTCGGCCGCATGCCATGCGGCCGGGTCGATCGGCGGGAAGAACGTGTCGCACTCGAACTGCCCGTCGATCTCGGTCACGATCAGCTGGTCGGCCACGGCCAGCGCCGCATCGAACACCTGGGCGCCGCCGATGATGAAGGCCGGCGCGTCGCCGACCAGGGCCACCGCCTCATCGAGCGAGTGGACGGCTTCGACACCGTCGCGGCCCCACTCCTTGTCGCGCGTGATCACGATGCTGCGCCGGTGCGGCAGCGGGCGGCCGATCGACTCGAAGGTCTTGCGGCCCATGATGATCGGGTGGCCGGTGGTCAGGCGCTTGAAATGGGCCAGGTCCTCGGGCAGGTGCCACGGCAGCTGGTTGCGCACGCCGATGCCGCGCTGGCGGTCGATCGCCACGATGATGGAAAGTTGCGTCATATTGCTCATTCTGAAAGAGCGCAATTATCGGTGATTTTTGCTTCAGGCGTGTGACGTGAGGTGTACCGCAGCGGGCCTACAGCGCGCCCGGCCCGAGTGCCCGCACGGCGCTGCGCAGCGTGGCCTGCAGCGCCGCGCGCGCCTCGTCGGCCATCTCCGGGAACATGGCCGCTTCGACCTTGACCACCTCGGCATCGCAGCGCTCCATCACGGCATGGCCGGCACCCGTCAGGCTGATCTGGATGATGCGGCCGTGCGACGGGTCGGGGCGTCGCTCGATCCAGCCCTGCGCCTCCATCGCCTTGACCATCTCGTTGGCCGACTGCGGCGACACCATCGTGCGCTCGGCAAGCTGGGCGTTCGACAGCGAACCCTGGGCGCGGAACACCGACAGCGCGGTG
>DASVVD010000454.1:0-11850 GCA_036386715.1 Pseudoduganella sp. | reverse complement strand
GCGCCTTCTCGACCTCGTAGTTGCAGTTCTGCAGCAGCTTCTGGATGATGTTCTCGACGTCCTCGCCGACATAGCCGGCTTCGGTCAGCGTGGTCGCATCGGCGATCACGAAGGGAACGTTGAGCATGCGCGCCAGGGTCTGGGCCAGCAGGGTCTTGCCCGAACCGGTCGGACCGACGAGCAGGATATTGCTCTTGGCCAGTTCGACGTCATCCTTCTTGCCGAGGTGCTTCAGGCGCTTGTAGTGGTTATAGACTGCCACGGACAGGATGCGCTTGGCCGTTTGCTGGCCGATCACATACTGGTTGAGCAGCTCGGCGATCTCGTGCGGGGTCGGCAGGTCCGACTTGGCGCCCGTCACGGATTCGATGCTGGACGTCTCGTCGCGGATGATGTCATTGCACAAATCGATGCACTCGTCGCAGATGAAGACGGAGGGCCCGGCGATCAGCTTCTTGACCTCGTGCTGGCTCTTGCCGCAGAAGGAGCAGTACAGAAGTTTTTCACCGCTGGAAGATTTTTTGTCGGACATGGGACGTTTTCTTTAGTTACAAGAATGGTGCTGCACAAGTTGCTGGAAAGTGCCGCGAAATGATTCAATCGATGTGTCGCCGATGGCGCCGCAGTGCAGGTCAATCATAATACGACATGCAATGACACGGCACATGATCGGCAAACATCATGACGCCACGTGCGGCATGTGATAGGGCAAGAAGTCCTGCACACAACCACATGCTACCCGAAATCAAAATAAAACGCCCGGAACCGTGTGGCGTCCGGGCGAATTTTCGCGCATTTGCAGCGACGCGCAGGCCACGCTTGTGTGAATCAGGAGCGGGTTGTCAACACCTTGTCGATCAGGCCATACTCGGCGGCCTCGTCGCCGGACATGAACCGGTCGCGGTCCGTATCCTTGGCGATCTGGTCGATCGTCTGGCCCGTGCGTTCGGCCAGGATGCTGTTCAGGCGATGGCGCAGGTACAGGATTTCCTTGGCCTGGATCTCGATATCCGAAGCCTGGCCCTGGGAGCCGCCGGACGGCTGGTGAATCATGATGCGTGAATTCGGCAGCGAGAAACGCTTGCCCTTGGCGCCCGCAGCCAGCAGGAACGCACCCATCGACGCGGCCATGCCCGTGCACAGCGTCGACACATCGGGCTTGATGAACTGCATCGTGTCGAAGATCGCCAGGCCGGCCGAGACGGAACCGCCAGGCGAATTGATGTACAGCGAGATATCCTTGTCGGGATTTTCACTTTCCAGGAACAGCAGCTGCGCCACGATCAGGTTGGCCATCTGGTCGTTGACCGGGCCCACCATGAAGATCACGCGTTCCTTCAGGAGGCGCGAGTAGATGTCATACGAGCGCTCGCCGCGGCCGCTCTGTTCGATGACCATCGGCACCAGGCCGAGCATTTCCGTGTCCAGTGCCGGATTGCGGTTCATTCCGATCATTCTCTTTCCTTGTGAAGCGCACCGGCCGGCTGAAGTTAGCATTTTCACGTAACTGTCAGCCGGCCGGTGCCAGATGTTTTGCGAAAGGGGTACTACTTAGCCCTGCGCTGCGCTTCCCATCAATTCGTCGAACGGCACTTCCTTTGCCGACGTCTTGGACAGGCCCAGGACATAAGTAACGACGTTTTCTTCCAATACAAGGGCTTCCACCTCAGCCAGGCGGCGACGGTCGCTGTAGTAGTACTTCAGCACTTCGCGTGGATCTTCGTAGCTCTGCGCGAAGTCCTCGATCTGCGCCTTCACCTGGTCGGGCGTGGCTTGCAGTTCGTTGTCGCCTACCAGCTTCGACAGGATCAGGCCCAGGCGCACGCGGCGCTCGGCCTTGTCCTTGAACAGCTCCGGAGGGAATGGTACATCTTTTACGTTCATGCCGCGGGAAGCCATGTCCTGGCGGGTCATGTCGGCCAGGCGTTCGGTGTCCTGGTCGATCAGGGACTGCGGCACGTCCAGCGTGGCGGTGTTCACCAGCGCGTCCATCACGGCTTCCTTGTTGCGAGCCTTGATGCGGCCGTTGACTTCGCGTTCCAGGTTGACCTTGATGTCATCGCGCATCTTGGCCAGGTCGCCATCGGCGACGCCCAGCGATTTCGCGAACTCGTCGTCCACTTCCGGCAGGTGCGCCCATTCCAGCTTCTTCAGCGTGATGGTGAACTCGGCGGTCTTGCCGGCCACGTCCTTGCCATGGTAATCCTCGGGGAATGCCAGCGGGAAGGTCTTGGCCTCGCCCACTTTCAGGCCCACGGTCGCTGCCTCGAACTCCGGCAGCATGCGGCCTTCGCCCAGCACGAACACATAATCTTCGGCCTTGCCGCCGGCGAATTCCTCGCCGTCGATCTTGCCCACGAAGTCCACAGTCACGCGGTCGCCATTGGCAGCCACCGGCTCGCCGCCGTCGCCATGCTCGCCTGCCTCGCCCTTGGCGTGGAAGTGCACGCGCTGCTTGCGCAGGATGTCGATCGTCTTGTCGATCTCGGCATCGGTGACGGACGATTTCACGGTTTCGATCTCGACCTGCGACAGGTCGCCGATCTCGACTTCAGGGTACACCTCGAAGGTGGCGTCGAAGGACAGCTGGCCTTCCGGAGAGCCTTCTTTCGGCTCGATCTTCGGGAAACCGGCAACGCGCAGGTTGTTTTCGTTGGCGGCGTCATTGAATGCGCGGCCCACCTTGTCGTTCAGGACTTCGGTCTCGATCTGGTAGCCGTACTGTGCGGCGACCATCTTCATCGGCACTTTGCCCGGGCGGAAGCCAGGAGCGCGCGCCGACTTGGCCTGCACCTTCAGGCGCTTTTCCACTTCGGAGCGTACGTCCGACAGCGGGAAGGAAATCGTGACTCGGCGTTCGAGTTTGCCCAAGTTTTCGACAGCAGTTGCCATGTAAAAATCGTCCAAAAAATTGTAAATACTGTTGGTGCGAGGAGGGGGACTCGAACCCCCACACCATTGCTGGCGTCAGGACCTAAACCTGGTGCGTCTACCAATTTCGCCATCCTCGCGCTATGGGGACCTCGAAAAATACCCCGCTCCATACTGACCTGCGCGGCACTTTTCGGGATGTCCAGCTTACCCATTGCTACTTTGCACAAAAGCAAAGGGCGACCATTAATTGAAAACGGGTCGCCCTGCCCTGCACACGGCAGGGGCTTTCAACTTCAACACGGCATTTTACTGGTTTTTCCCCAAAATGGGGATGATTTTTGACCTTTAGCCAACTGAACAATTAATAAGCTGGCCGGACCATCAATGTAATGTCCATCCCGGTCTTATTTCACCGGCTTCTTTACCCGGAACCACGCCGCATACAATGCCGGCAGGAACAGCAGCGTCAATGCCGTCGCCACCACCAGGCCGCCCATGATCGCCACCGCCATCGGCCCCCAGAATACCGAACGCGACAGTGGAATCATCGCCAGCGCCGCGGCGGCCGCGGTGAGCAGGATCGGTCGGCAGCGCCGCACCGCCGATTCCACGATCGCGTCCCAAGGCGCGGCGCCGGCCTTGATGTCCTGTTCGATCTGGTCGACCAGGATCACCGAATTGCGGATGATCATGCCGAACAGCGCGATGATGCCCAGGTTGGCCACGAATCCCAATGGCCGCCCGAGCAGCAGCAGGGCAAACGCCGCGCCGGCCACGCCCAGCGGGCCGGTCAGGAATACGAGCACGGCCCGGGAAAAGCTGTGCAGCTGCAGCATCAGCAACGTAAAGATCAGGAACAGCGCCAGCGGCAGGTTGGCCGCGATCGACTGCTCGGCCTCGCCGCTGTCGGCGGCGGCGCCCTTCTCCTCGATCTTGTAGCCGGCCGGCAGGCGCGCGCGCAGGTCGGCCAGCCGCGGGTTGATCTGGCCCGACACCGTCGGCCCCTGGATGCCTTCGGCGACATCGGCCTGCACGGTGATCGCCCATTCCCGGCCCAGCCGCCACACCACGCCCGGCTCCCACACGAACGCCACGCGTGCCAGCTGCGAGATCGGCACCGAGCGCCCGCTGGCGGTCGGGATGTTGGTATTGTTCAGTATCTCGATCGTCTGCCGCTCCGCCACCGGCTGGCGCACCTGGATGTCGATCAGCCGTATGCCCTCGCGGAACTGGCCCACCACGGTGCCGGACAGGATCGTGTTCGCGGCGCGCATCACGGTCTGCGTCGTCACGCCCAGCGCACGCATGCGGTCCTGGTCCAGGTCGAGCCGCAGCACCTTCACCGATTCGTTCCAGTTGTCGTTGGTGCCCACCGCGTTCGGATTGGCCCGCACGATGTCCTTCACCTGGTCGGCGATCGCGCGCACCTTGTCGACCTCGGTGCCGGTCACGCGGAACTGCACCGGGTACGGTACCGGCGGCCCGTTCGGCAGCAGCTTCACGCGGCCGCGCACCTCGGGGAAGTCGTCATGGAACACCTGCGTGATCGTCTTGTACAGCGCGGCACGCGCCGCCAGGTCCCTGGGCAGTACCACGATCTGCGACACGTTGGTCTGCGGGAAGATCTGGTCCAGCGGCAGGTAGAAACGCGGGCTGCCGGTACCCACGTAGCTGGTCACCGATACCACCCCGGGCTGCTTGCGGATGAACGCCTCGAATTTCCTGACCTGGGCCTCGTTGGCGGTAAAGGCAGTGCCTTCCGGCGACCACATCTCCACCATCAGTTCGGGGCGCGACGAATCGGGAAAGAACTGCTTCTCGATGAAGTTGAAGCCGTACACGCCCAGTGCGAAGATCGCCAGCGTGGCGGCGATCGTGGTCTTGCGCCACGTCACGCACCACGTGACGACGGCGCGAAATTTGCGGAAGCCCGGCGTATCGAACACCTCGTGGCCCTGCTCGCCCGGCGCATGCGGCTGCACCTTCAGCAGCAGGTAGCCGATGTAAGGCGTGAACATGACGGCGATCACCCACGACATGACCAGCGCGATCGCATTCACCGAGAACAGCGAGAACGTGTATTCGCCGGCCGTCGATTGCGCCAGGCCGATCGGCACGAAGCCGGCCACCGTGATCAGGGTGCCGGTCAGCATCGGCAACGCGGTGGAGGTGTAGGCGAACGTGGCCGCCTCGAATCGCGACATGCCCTCCTCCATCTTGCGCACCATCATCTCGACGGCGATGATCGCATCGTCGACCAGCAGGCCCAGCGCGATGATCAGCGCGCCCAGCGAGATCTTGTGCAGGTCGATGTGCAGCATGCGCATGAACAGGAACGTGACCGCCAGCACCAGCGGAATGGTCAGCGCCACCACCAGGCCGGGGCGCACGTCCAGGCGCAATTTCGGTTTCGTGTGCAGGCCCAGCGCCAGGAAGCTGACGGCCAGCACGATCAGCACGGCCTCGATCAGCGTATGGACGAATTCGCCCACCGACGCCGTGACCGCCTGCGGCTGGTTGGACACCCGGTCCAGTTCGATCCCCACCGGCAGCTTTGCCTTCAGCTCCGTGACCGTCTGCTCGAGCGCCTTGCCCATCTCGATGATGTTGCCGCCCTTTTCCATCGACACGCCCAGGCCGATCACTTCCTTGCCGTTGAAGCGCATCTTGTCGCGCGGCGGATCCTGGTAGCCGCGCCGGATGGTGGCGAAATCACCCAGGCGGAAGGTGGTGCCGCCGGCGCGCAGTTCGAGGTTTTCCAGGTCCTTCACGGTGGCCAGCGCGCCGGTCACCCGCACCTGCAGGTTGTCGGTGGGCGTGACCAGCGTGCCGGTGGCTTCCACCGTGTTCTGGGTCGAGATCTGGTTGACGATCTGCTCGAACGGAATGCCCAGCTGGGCGAACTTCTGGTGCGAGAACTCGATGTCGATCTTCTCGTCCTGCACGCCGAACAGCTCGACCTTCGACACCATCCCCACGCGCAGCAGCTGCTGGCGCACGAAGTCGGCGTAGTCGCGCATCTGGGCGTAGGTGAAGCCGTCGCCGGACAGCGCGAAGATCGAGCCGTACGTGTCGCCGAATTCATCGTTGAACGTGGGGCCGACCACGCCCTGCGGCAGGGTGCCGGCGATATCGCCGACCTTCTTGCGCACCTGGTACCAGGCGTTGGCGGTTTCCTTCGGCGGCGTCGATTCGCGCAGGCTGAGCATGATCAGGGTCTGGCCCGGCTTGGAATAGCTGCTGATCTCGTCGATATACGGCGTCTCCTGCAGCTTCTGTTCCAGCTTGTCGGTGACCTGGTTGGCCATCTGCAGCGCGGTGGCGCCGGGCCAGAATGCCTGCACGACCATGATGCGGAACGTGAACGGCGGATCCTCGTCCTGGCCCAGGTTCTGGTAACTGAGCATGCCGCCGATCAGCATCACCGCGATCAGGTAGCGCGTCAGCGGGATATGTTCGAGCGCCCACCGCGACAGGTTGAAATCCTTCATCATGCCCCCTTGGCAGGCGCAGGCCCGGGTGCGGGCGCAGAGGCAGGTGCGGGCGCCTTCGGCACATCGTCGCCGAGCAGCCGCACCTTCTGGCCCGGCTTGAGCAGGTGCACGCCGGCCGTGACCACGGTCTGCCCCGCGTGCACGCCGCCTTCCAGCACGAGGTCGTTGCCGTCCGCGGACACCACCTTCACCGGCACCAGCCTCACGGCGCCCTGCTCGACGACCCAGACGGACGTGGCATTGCGTTCATGGAACAGGGCCGACAGCGGCACCTTGATCCCGGGCTGGCCCTTCGAGGCGAACTGCACCACCGCCGTCATGCCCAGCCTGGCCTGCGTGAGCGTAGCCGGCAGCGACACCTTGTACGGATAGGTACGCGTGGCCGGGTCGGCCACCGGCGACACCTCACGGATCTTTGCCGCCACGGCAACGCCCGGCGCGGCCCACAGCCGCACGCGCACGTCGGTCACCTTGCGCAGCACATCCACCCGGTCTTCCGGCACGCCGAACACCACTTCCTTTTCGTCCGTGCGCGCGACCGTCACCACGGGCGCGCCGGCCGCCACCACCTGCCCGGCCTCGGCCGCGATCTGCGTGACCACGCCGTCCGTGTCCGCCACCAGGCTGGCATAGCCGGCCTGGTTGGCCTGCTCGCGCCAGCCGGCGCGGGCCGCGTCGACCTGCGCCTCTGCCGCGCGCAGCGCCGATTCCTTTTCATCGAGCACCGCCTGGGCCACGAAATTCTGCGCGCGCAGTTCGCGATAGCGTTTCACGTCGGCCTGCGCCAGGTCGCGCGTGGTTTCGGCGGCCTGCAACGTGGCCTGCGCCTGCGCCTGCCCGAGCCTGAGATCCTGCGGATCGAGCTGCATCAGCACCTGCCCCTTGCGCACCACGCTGCCCACATCGACCTTGCGCGAGACGATCTTGCCGGGCACCCGGAATCCCAGCTGCGATTGATAACGCGCCCGTACCTCGCCGGAAAACTCGGCGTTCACATCTACGTCGGCGCTTTGCAGCACGATCGCGCGCACCGGCCGCACGTCCTCGGTCTTTTCCGGCGGCTTGGAACAGGCAGCCAGCAGCACGGCAGCGGCGGCTGCGAACAGGTAGGGCTTCAGGACTTGCACGGTGATTTCCTTCACTCTGGATCGGCTGCTCTGGACCGGCTGCGATTGCGGCGCCGGCGTATAGCCACTATGATTGCGGCCTGAATTAAATGACTTTCCGTTAACTAACCAGAAACAAGTAGAAAATTATAGACGCGGCTCAACGCTTTGCAAATGACTTTCGCGTCAGTTAGCCGCGCGCTCCCCCATGGCAGTCGATCACTATGAAAACTTCCCCGTCGCGTCGCTGCTGATGCCGCGCCGGCTCGTCCCTGCCGTGCAGGCCATCTATGCGTTCGCGCGCGGTGCCGACGATGTCGCCGACGAAGGCGATGCGACACCCGACGAACGCCTTGCCGCCCTGGCCGGATACGAGACGGCGCTGGTCCACATCGAACTGGGCACGCCGGCCGACCGGGCATTCGAACCGCTGGCCGCGGCCATCGCCCGGCACGACCTGCCGTTCCGGCCATTTCACGACCTGCTGTCGGCATTCCGGCAGGACGTCACCGTCACCCGTTACCAGACCTACGGCGAGCTGCTCGACTACTGCCGCCGCTCCGCCAACCCGGTGGGCGTGCTGATGCTGCACCTGTACGGCGCGGCCACGGCGGACAATGTGCGCGACTCCGACGCGATCTGCACGGCGCTCCAGCTGATCAACTTCTGGCAGGACGTGGCGCTGGACCAGCACAAGGAGCGCATCTACGTGCCGCTCGAGGACCTGGCCCGCTTCGCCATGTCGCCGGCGCACCTGCACGACCCGGCCATGCATGGCAAGTGGCGCGCGCTGATGCGCTTCGAAGTGGAACGCACCCGTGCGCTGATGCTCTCCGGCGCACCGCTGGCGTGGCGCCTGCCCGGCCGCATCGGCCTGGAACTGCGGCTGGTCGTGCATGGCGGGCTGCGCATCCTGGAAGCGATCGAGGAAGTGGACTACGACGTGTTCCGGCGCCGGCCCACGCTGCGCCGGGCGGACTGGCTGAAAGTTTTCTGGCGCGCGCTGCGCCCCTTGCCTATAGAATAGCGCCTTCAAACGCGCAATATTGCAAAATAATTACATGTCTCCCGACGATTACTGCCAGCAGAAGGCCGCCGCCAGCGGCTCGAGTTTTTATTACAGCTTCCTGTTCTTGCCGCCCGAACGCCGGCGCGCGATCACGGCGCTGTACGCGTTCTGCCGCGAAGTGGACGACACGGTCGACGAGTGCACCGACGAATCGCTCGCGCGCATCAAGCTGGCCTGGTGGCGCACCGAGGTGGCCGCCATGTATGCCGGCAAGCCCAGCCACCCGGTCACGCAGGCGCTGAAGCCGCACGTCGAGCCGTACGGACTGCAGCAGGAACACATGCAGGCCGTGATCGACGGCATGGAAATGGACCTGAACCAGACCCGCTACCTCGATTACGCCAACCTGTCGAAATACTGCTGGCACGTGGCCGGCGTGGTCGGCGTGCTGTCGGCCAGCATCTTCGGCGCCACCCGGCCCGAAACGCTGCGCTACGCGGAAAAGCTGGGCCACGCTTTCCAGCTGACGAACATCATCCGCGACGTGGGCGAGGATGCGCGCAAGGGCCGCATCTACCTGCCGATCAACGAACTGCAGCAGTTTGGCGTGACCGCGGCGGACCTGCTCAATGCCCGGCACACCGACAATTTCGCCAAGCTGATGGCGTTCCAGACGGCCCGCGCGCAGCAGGCCTACGACGAAGCGTTCGCACTGCTGCCGAAGGAAGACCGGCGTGCCCAGCGCCCCGGCCTGATCATGGCCGCCATCTACCGCACGCTGCTCGACGAAATCGAGCACGACGGCTACCACGTGCTGACCCAACGCATCTCGCTGACGCCGATCCGCAAGCTGTGGCTTGCCTGGAAGACCTGGGTCCGGGGATGAGGATGCCAGATCAGGACGGCCGCAGCGTTGTTGTAACGCCTGGCCGTGACCGCCCTGGCGCGGCATCGTGAAGGTACGGGGATGCTGAAGGTCGCCGTCGTCGGCGGCGGCTGGGCCGGCTGCGCCGCGGCCGTCGAGCTGGCAGGCCGCGGTACCGCCGTCACGCTGTTCGAAGCCGCCCGCTCGCTGGGCGGCCGCGCGCGCCGCATCGAAGCGGCCGGCCGCACGCTCGACAACGGCCAGCACATCCTGCTGGGCGCCTATGCCCAGACCCTGAAACTGATGCGCACGGTCGGCGTCGACTTGGACCGCGCCATCCTGAACCTGCCGCTGCAGATGCGCTACCCGCCGGGCGGCATGGATTTCGTGGCGCCGCGGCTGCCGGCGCCCTTGCACCTCGCGGTGGCATTGCTGCGCGCCAGCGGCCTCGACCGCGAAGACAAGCTGGCCATGGCGCGCTTTTCCACGACCGCGCGCTGGATGGGCTGGCGCCTCGACAACGACTGCACCGTGGCCGAACTGCTGGTGCGCTACGAGCAGACCACGCGCCTGGTCGACCTGCTGTGGCGGCCGCTGTGCCTGGCCGCCTTGAACACGCCGCCGGAAACCGCCTCCGCCCAGGTGTTCCTGGCAGTGCTGCGCGACAGTCTTGGCGCGCGCCGCAAGGCCTCCGACATGCTGCTGCCCCGCCACGACCTGTCGGCCCTGTGTCCGGACACCGCGGCGCGGTGGCTGGCGCGGCATGGCGCCGACCTTCGGTTAGGTGCAAAAATCACGCAGATCGCGCCGCACGACGGCGGCTGGCTGCTCGACGGCGAACCGTTCGACAAGGTGGTGCTGGCCGCCTCGCCGGTGGCCACCGCCGCGCTGCTGGCGCCGCTGCCGGAAGCGGCGCCCATCGTCGCCCAGCTGTCGGCGTTCCACTACGAGCCGATCACCACCTGCTACCTGCAGTATGCGCAGGGCATGCACCTGGCCCGGCCGTTCTTTGCGCTGGAAGACCGGCCCGCCGCGAACCGCTGGGGCCAGTTCGTGTTCGACCGCGGCCAGCTCGACCCGGCGCAGGCGGGCCTGCTCGCCGTGATCATCAGCGCCTCGGGCGAAGCGGCCGCCCTGCCCCAGCCGGCACTGGCCGACACCATCGCCGCGCAGCTGGCCGACGCGTTCGACCGGCCCGAGCTGGCCAGCCCGGGTTGGACTAAGGTCATTACCGAAAAACGCGCCACCTATGCCTGCACGGCCGGACTGGCGCGGCCGGCCAATGCCACGCCGCTGCCCGGGCTGGTGCTGGCGGGCGACTACACCGCGGGCGCGTATCCGGCCACGCTCGAGATGGCGGTGCGCAGCGGCCTGGCCGCGGCGAAACTGCTGCGCTGACGTTTCCCGCGCTCCGCCCTGTCCCATTTGACTGCCGCCTGCTCCCCCATTCCTGCAGCCTGTCGCAGCTTGCTGGCATGTTCCTTGCCAGCGCCGTACAGTGACATCACTGGAGGACTGGACATGCGAACCGCTTTGACAACCATCGCCGTTCTGGCCATCGTGCTGCTAAGCGCAGCGGCGATCGTCCAGATCGAGGCGCACGGCCACCCCGTGGCGCTGCAACTGGCACTGAACTAGGAACTACCCGATGGGCAAGCAGGATTATCTCGACGCGCTCAGGAAGGCCCTGACCGGCCTGCCGCCGGAAACGGCGGCCAGGACCTTGGCTTACTACGAACAGCGTTTCATCGACGGCCTGGTGGCCGGACGCAGCGAGGCCGAAGTCTCCGCCGAGCTCGACGACCCGCGCAAGATCGCCATGACCTTGCGTGCCAACGTGCACCTGCAATCGTTCGAGCAGAAGAAAACCCCGGTCAACTTCGGACGCATGCTGGTCTCGCTGGCCGGCCTGGCCGTGTTCAACCTGTTCATGGTGGTGCCGGCCGCCGTGTTCGCGGCCCTGCTGCTGACGGCGTATGCCTGCTCGTTCGCGTTCTATGTCAGCGGCATCGCCGTCGCGGCCAGCGGCCTGGCGGGTGCCAACGAGATGATCCTGGCCGGCCCGCTGCACCACCTGGTCGACAATGAGCACGACAGCGATGACGGCGAGGCGCGCGGCGAACGCCTGCAGACCCGCGTGTCGATCGGCGATCGCGGCATCGAAGTGAGCCAGCAGCGTTCCCCCGGCCTGCAGCAGGAAATCGACGAGGAATCGAGCCGCTCCGGCCGCCTGCTCGACAATGCCGAAGCCCTGGCCGACGGCAGCGTGCGCATCTCGGTCGATCCCGAAGGCGCGTCGCGCGCCGCGCAGACCATGATCGGCTTCGGCCTGGTGCTGGGCGGCATCGCGCTGTTCCTGCTGTCGCTGGTCGTCACGCGCTATTCGGCCATCGGCCTGCGCCGCTACGCGCAGATGAACCACGCCTTGCTGCGGGGCCGTTGATGCGGTTGCGCACCCTCGTCAAGGTCGGCCTGCTGCTGCTGCTTCTCGCGCTGGTGCTA
>DASVVD010000453.1:0-6857 GCA_036386715.1 Pseudoduganella sp. | reverse complement strand
GGTGGCGCCGGCGCAGCTCGGCCAGCAGCTTGTACAGGTTGTCAACGTAGGTCACGTACAGGCGCTGCTGCTCGGCCGGCGCCGCCTCCGGCCAGCCGGGCTCCGACCACGCGCGGTTGTGGTCCCACTTGAGGAAGGCGATATTGTGGTCCGTGAGCAGTCTGTCGAGCATCTTCAGCAGGTGTTCATAGACATCCTTGCGCGCCAGGTTCAGCACCAGCTGGTTACGTGCCTCGCTGCGCGGCCGGCCCTTGAAGTTGATGATCCAGTCCGGGTGGGCGCGATACAGGTCGCTGTCGGCATTGATCATTTCCGGTTCCACCCACAGCCCGAATTCCATGCCCAGGTCATTGACGCGCCTGATGAGCGGCGCCAGCCCGTTCGGGAATTTCTGCCGGTTGACGACCCAGTCGCCCAGGCCGGCCTTGTCGCCGTTGCGTGCGCCGAACCAGCCGTCGTCGACGACGAAGCGCTCCACGCCGATGCTGGCCGCCTTCTCCGCCAGCGCCACCTGGCCTGCTTCGTCGACGGCGAAATTGGTGGCTTCCCACGAGTTATAGAGGACGGGGCGCAGCCGCTGCGCCGGTGCGCCGGGCAGGATGCGCTCGCGCTGGTAGCGGTGGAACATGCGCGATGCGCCGCCGAAGCCGCCTTCCGAATACCCGGCGTGGAACACGGGCGATGCCAGGCTCTCGCCCGGCTTCAGGCGATAGGCGAAATCGAACGGGTTGTAGCCGGCGGTCGTGCGCACGCCGCCCAGCGCATCCATGTCGACGTGGATGCGCCAGGAACCGCTCCATCCCAGCGCACCGAACCACACGGGGCCGGATTCCTCTTCCGTGCCGGCACGGCTGATCGCGATCCACGGATTGGCCTGGTGCGACGTGACGCCCTTGCGGCTTTCGATCACGATGGAACCCGGCACGACCGGGCGCGTCTGCAAGGCGAACTCGCCGCCCCAGCGCCCTGTGAGGTAGGAAAGGCGGTAGTCGTCGCTGTACGGCAGGCAGAGGCTGGCCGCCGCCAGCTGGTCGACCTGGATCGGGCCGGCCGTGCGGTTTTCCACCACGGCCGCGCGGGCCAGGATGCCGGTCGCGGCATCCATCGCGTACGTCAGGGTCACGTGCACCGCGCGGCTCACATCCTTCAGCCGCACCACGATGCGGTCCTGCTCGAGCTGGTGGCTCACATGGCGCAGGACGAGGTCGCGCACGCCATCCGGGAACGTCACCTTCACGGCCGGTTCCACGGTCAGGCCGCCGCCAAAGCCGGGGAACTCGAACGGCGTGATCGTGACCGGCATTTCATTGGACGAGTTCTCGGGCACCGGCACGGGCGCCGGCAGCCGGTCCTCGGCCGACAGGGCGCTGCCCCAGTACAGCGACTGCAACTGCCCTTCGCCGTTGACGCCGAACGCGTAGGTAACGCCTGCCCCGTCGAGGCGGAAGACCTTGCCGGCTTCGTCCACGGAAGGCCGGGCCAGGGCGGCATCGCCGAGGGCGATGCCGGCGAGGCCGCCGAGAAGCTGCATGCAGAGGGTGCGGCGGCGCTGGTCGATGTCGGTCATGGGGTGCTTGTCTCCTTGTTGTTGGATGTTGTGTTGGCCGGCGGCGGGTCTACCCTGCCCTGGCCTTCTTTTCCCTGGTGCGTATGCCCTGCAGCAGCGTGCTGCGCGACGAATCCAGGTGGATCCGCATGGCCTCGCGCGCGCCGGCGAAATCGCGCCGCGCCAGCGCCGCCATGATGTCCAGGTGCTCGTGCACCGCATACTGGTTGCGCGACAGTTCCTCGTCCTTGTCCCACTGGTAGTGATAGTGGAACACCAGCGACACGCTGTCGTACAGGCTCTTGGCGAAGCGGTTGTTCAGCAGCCCGATCAGGAAAGTATGGAAATCTCGGTCGAGGGCCGGAAAGTCCTGGTGCCGCGCCGGCATCACGGAGCCGAGCTGCTCGTGGCGCGCGATCAGTTCGTCCAGTTGCGCGAAGGCCGGATCGTCGGGCGGCAACTGCGCGAAATGGTCGACCGCGGCGAACTCGAACATCTGCCGCACGTCGGCCAGTTCCATCGCGAACGAACGGTCGAACGCGCACAGGCGCCAGCCGCCGCGTGGCTTCTTTTCGATCAGGCCGGAACGCGAGAATTCGATCAGGAACTCGCGCACGCTGATCGTGCCGGTGCCGGAAGCCCGGGCCAGTTCCGCCTCCGAGAATTCGGCGCCCGGCGGCATGTCGCGCTGGTAGATGCGCTCCAGCAGCACTTCGCGGATACGGTCCGAACCGGGCTGCAGTTCGGCGAGCTCGAAATAATCCTTGCGCCGCGGCTTGCGCAGCAGGCGGCGCGCCTTCAGGTCGCCGATCAGTCCCTGCGCGTGCAGGTGCGCGAGCACGCTGCGCACCGCGGTGCGGCTGCCCTCCACCAGTGCGGCCATCTGCTGCTCGGTCGGCAACGGCTCGCCGATCGCCACGTGCCCGGCGATGTGTTCGAGCAGCAGGTTGGTGCTTCGCTTGAAGACGAGGGGCGGTCGGGCCATCGGGTCTCGTGTTTTTATTGGTATTGAATAAATTATAGCCTGTAACCATCGCCGCGCCCGCAAGCCGGAGCGCCGGCATGAAAACGATGCCAGACGTCGCGGGGTACCTGGCGGCGTCTTTTTATGTGGCTATCCGTCAACGCATTGGTCAAGTTCGTGAGCAAGTGCACGGGCGCCACCCATCCCCAAAAAAGCCTGACTACACTCCAACCGATTATTCAGTTTGTAATTTATTAAATACCGTCATCACAAAGATAAAAAACCTTCGATACAGGATGGAGAGAGACATGCGAAACAATCGAGTGGACCGGATCGCCCGCACCCGCCTGAGCTGCGCGGTATCCCTGGCGGTGGCCTCGCTGGTGGCGGGCAATCTCGCCCATGCACAGCAGAATGACGCGCCGGCCGGCGGCACGGCACAGGCGGCCGACGCCAGCCCGGTCCAGCAGGTGCGGGTGGTGGCCACGCGCGCCTCGCAGCAGTCGAGCATCGACCGCAAGAAAAACGCGGCCACGGCGATCGATTCGATCGTCGCCGAGGACGTCGGCTCGCTGCCCGACCGGAACATCGGCGAGGCGATCTCGCGCATGGCCGGCATCGCGCTGGACCGCGGCGACTTCGGCGAAGGCGTCAGCGTGGCGGTGCGCGGCAACGGCCCCGACCTGACCCGCGTGGAGCTCGATGGCCAGGCCGTGCAGTCGGCCGGCGGCAGCGACATGATGGGCGGCGGCGACGGCCGCGCGGTCGAGTTCCGCCAGCTCTCGGCGGACCTGATCAAGAGCGTCGACGTGGTCAAGGGCTCCACCGCCGACCAGACCGAGGGCTCGCTCGGCGGCGGCATCATCATCAAGACCCGCACCGGCCTCGATTTCAAGAAGCCGTTCGCCTCGCTGCGGCTGGGCGCCACCCAGCATTCGCTGAACAAGGAATGGAAGCCGGATGCCAACCTGATCCTGGCCAACAAATACCTCGATGGCCGTCTCGGCTTCGTGCTGAACGCCTCGCACACCACCCTCCTCAACGAAGGCCACTCGGCCCAGGTGGCGGGCAGCGGCAACCAGGGTTACTTCAAGAACTTCGACTACGACAATTCGCCGGAAAAGACCTTTACCTTCCAGCCGCAGACGGTCAATACGGCCGATGCGTCCGCCGTGTCGCCGCTGCTGCAGTCGCCGCGGGTCGGCGGTGGCTTCTTCAACTCCGCCACGCCGCTCGAGGTCATCACCAGGTCGGCCGCGGCGGACAGCAAGGCTGCCTGCGCCGCCGCCTTCCCGGCCCTGAGCGCGGGCCAGCTGGCCGCGATCTCCGGCAGCTCGGCCCAGACCGCCGCCCGCAACCAGCGCAGCAACGAGCTGGCCACCTGCCTGAACCAGTGGAACGACTACACGCCGTCCGGCCCGCGCTACCTGGTCAAGCGCGAGATCGACCGGCGCCAGAACATCGACCTGCGCGCCGACTTCAAGGTCAACGACGACCTGGTCGTGTACGCCAAGGGCAGCTACAGCCGGCGCCACGACGACATCAACCAGCTGGCCTACAGCCTGGGCAACGTGGCCGTCACAAACGGCGTACCGAACACGGTGCCCGGCTCGGTCAAGGTCGATGCGATGCACCACCTGACCGAGTACACGTTCAACGACGGCGCGGCCAGGACCGACCAGCTGCACGACATCAGCAAGAGCAGCGCCAGGTACCTGCAGCTGGGCGGCACGTTCAAGCGCGGCCCGCTGACCGCGGAATTCTTCGTCGGCGATGCCAGCTCCGACTTCCGGCGCGGCGCCAAGCGCCTCAGCTTCACCGACTACTACGGCCAGGGCACCCTCAAGCTGCTGGACAACGGCCTGTGGGGCTACACCTTCCCCGGCGTGAATCCGATCACGGAACAGAGCTTCGACCGCTTCGCCAAGCTGTATCCGAACGGCCCCAGCAACGCCGTCGTCCCCGGCCACTACAACCAGAACGCGATTCCCGCCTACACCGCCGCGCAGCAACAGGCCGTCACGTCGTCGCCGAACGTGACGTGGGAGCCGCAGATCCGCGAGAGCGGCGAGCGCACCGCCAAGCTGGACCTGGCCTACGCGCTGCCGTCGTCGGTGCCGTTCTTCCAGCGCATCAAGGCCGGCTTCAACCTGCGCGACACCACGAGCCGGAGCTGGACCACCAACAATGGCGGCTTCAACCTGCGCGATCCGGTGGGCACCTTCGGCCAGCCCGGCTACCAGGCACCGCTCGTGCTGCCTTCGCCCACGCTGCGCAGCACGCTGTATGCCTGCGCCGACACGTCCGGCTCGCTGGCGCCGGGCGGCAATGCCTGCCAATACGGCCTGATCATGAAGGACAACACGCGCCAGGCCTTCGACAGTTCGGCCGTGATGACGGTGCCGCAGTTCATCGACATGCTGCAGCAGACCATGGTGCTGAAGGCCACGCCGACCCAGTTCTTCAGCGGCGCCAGCGGCCGCCCCGCCGGCCTGATCGACAACTGGACGCAGATCGACGTGGAAAAGATCTTTGCGCTCACCGGCATCCCGAATACCAACTATGACTGCGTGAAGACCTGCAAGGCCAGCGACGGCAAGATCTACGACCAGCCCCATTCGAGGCTGAAGGAACGCACGCAGGCGTTCTACCTGATGACCGACTTCGCGCTCGACCACGTGCCGTTCACGGACCGCGCACTGCCGTTCGGCCTGGAGTTCGACGGCAACATCGGCGGCCGCTACGTGCGCACCAATATCCATGGCACCGGCACCATGACCTTCGTGGCGATCAACAAGACCGCCTCGTACGACCCCTTCAATCAGGATGCGCCTGGCGGCACCACCACGATGCGGGTATCCCAGGCCACCGAGACCGAGGCCACCACCAACGACTTCATGCCGAGCCTGAACCTGGCGACCTGGCTGGTGCCGGACCAGCTGGTACTGCGCTACAACGCCGCGAAGACCGTGGCACGCCCGCCCGTTTCGCGCCTGCTGGCATCGGGCACCTGCACCTATGACCAGCGCCGCGAGGACGACGACGAGGTGTTCCAGAAGTGCACCAACACGGTCGGCAATCCCGCGCTACAGGCGCAGAAGAACGTCAACCAGAACCTCTCGCTGGAGTACTACCCGAACCGCGACACGATGGTGTCCATCGCCGGCTTCAAGCAGGACGGCAAGGTGGGCCCGGCGATCTCGCAGGCGGTGGACCGCGCCGCCCTGTTCGCCAACACCGACCTGGTCGATCCTTCCACCGGCCTGCCGCTGAAGGACATGCTGTTCAACTATTCCACCTGGATGAACGGCGCCACATCGTTGCGCAAGGGCCTGGAGTTCAGCACCAAGACCGCTTTCACATTCCTGCCCTCGCTGCTGCGCTTCACCGGTTTCGATGCCAACTACAGCAAGATCCGCTCGAAGACCTCGGAGGACAACGTGGTGGACCTGCTGACCGGCACGCCGCTGCCGCCGGTGCGCGAATCGGCGTATTCGTACAACTGGGCGCTGTGGTATGACGACGGCAGGCTGTCCGCGCGCGTGGCGGTGCAGGCGGTGGCCTCGTACTTCAACTGCATCGCCTCCTGTGGCGCGGCCGGCATCAACAACTACCCGAGCGCGGCGTCGACTCTGCGCGTGGCCTTCCCCTACAACCCGGGCTCGCCGAACTTCAAGGACTCGACCCGCTTCGTCGATGCCAAGCTGTCGTACAAGCTGCGGCCGGACACGGAGATCTTCATCGAAGGCCGCAACCTGGGCGATACCACCACCTCGAGCAGCCAGGGCCAGTTCGCGCCGTTCGCGGGCGGCACGGCGAACCTGCTGGACCTGGCGTACTCCGGCCGTCGTATCATGCTTGGCGTGAACTTCCGTACCCTCTGATCCAAGGACACCATGAAACTCACCAGCATCGCCACCGCCCTCCTGTTCTGCGCCGGCCATGCCTTCGCCGCCGACTTCAACGTGCGCGACTATGGCGGCAAGGGCGACGGCGTGACGAAGAACACCGCCGCGATCCAGCAGGCGATCGACGCTGCGGCAAAGGAAGCCGGCACCGTGGTCTTCCCGGCCGGCACCTATCTTACCGGCTCGGTCTTCGTCAAATCCGGCGTGACACTGAAACTCGACAAGGGCGTGACGCTGCTCGGTTCACGCAATATCGACGACTACCCGGTGATGCCGACGCGGATCGCCGGCATCGAGATGGCCTGGCCGGCCGCCCTCGTCAACATCTACCGGCAGAAGAAGGCGGCGATCGTCGGCGAAGGCACCATCGATGGCGACGGCAAGGTGTTCTGGGATGCCTACCTGGCGCTGCGCAAGGACTACCAGCCGCGCGGCCTGC
>DASVVD010000452.1:0-2950 GCA_036386715.1 Pseudoduganella sp. | reverse complement strand
TAACTCCTGCCACCGGGACCGCGAAAGTGCCCAGCAAGGCAACGCCAATGGTTCGTGCAAGTCCAGCCATCGATAACTCTCCTTTGAATTGCAATAGCCGCGGAGCCTGCTGCAGGAAAAACCCGGCAGTTTCAGGCCCTGATCACGCAACGCGGCATGAACCGTATCAGCCGCAAGCGCAGTGAACCTGATACCAGAGGCGAACTGCAGACAGCGGCCTCCGAATCACCAAGACGCTTACTCAAGCCGGCCTGCGCGCGGCTCGCCAAACTGTGCATGTTATCAAGAAAATAATGGCGAAAATGCGCGCATTGTCACTGCCGGTACCAGCGCCTGCGAAAGTACCCATCGGGATCACGGCCTTCATGGCCGATACCTGCCTGTACACGCAGCTTATCGGCGCCCCGGCAGCACGAAAGGCGGCGACCGCTCGTGCCTACGCGCTCAAGCGGTTGAACGCCTCGCGCGCGGCCAGGCCGCCGCCCGTGAACAGCAGGCCGAAATAGACAATGGTGACCAAGTTGCTGATATAGCCCAGCAGCACGCACACGCCATCGCGCTGCAGCAGGCCGATGGCCAGGAACAGCAATGCAACGGCCGGGAAGGTATTACTGAAGGGGATCATCCCGAACGGCATCATCAGCAGCACGGCGCCGAGGATGATCGATGCATTGTTCAGTCGGTCGACAGGTCCGTCCGTCACCAGCCAGCGGATGCGGTTGGGGCGGCTGACACGTTCGATCTTCTGCAGCCACGGCAGCGCCTTGCGCAGCACCGGGCGCAGTTTGCGCGTGCCGATGACGCGGTCCTTCATGCGCGCAGGAATCCACAGGTCGCGCCGGAACAGGCGGGACAGGCCGATGAGCAGGATCGCGGCACCGAACACCGTGCTCACGCCGGGTATCGACACGGGAATCAGGAACACCAGCGTGAGCAGGGCCGTCAGCAGCAGCAGGCCGTCGCTGCCGACGCGGTGAATCAGTTCGCTCAGCGTGATGCCGGTACGCGGCAGGGAGCGGACCAGCGTGCGTATCCTCTGGGAAATTGATTCACCGTGCATTGTGTTCTCGTCGTGTTCGTCATGATGTCGCCGGACCGGCAGTCGGGCCTGCCGACCGGGGTGCTTGCGGACGCGAATCGCGGCCGAGGCACAGTATAACGAGCACGGCTTGCGCCGCACAATTTTTATTGAAAAAATGATATGGCCGGTGGCGCCGGCCCGGACCCGGCCACCGCCCTGCCACCGGCGCAGCAGCCGGATCAGCTGCCGCGCTGCGCCTTCAGCAAGGCCACCAGCGCCGCCGGGGCTTCCTCGACCAGCATCCGCTCGGCATTGCGCGGATGGATGAATCCCTCCTCGCGCGCATGCGCGACGAAATCGATCAGCCGGTCGTAGAAACCGTCGACGTTGTACAGCGCCACCGGCTTGTCGTGGATGCCCAGCTGCGCCCATGTCAGCATCTCGAACAGTTCCTCGAGCGTGCCCAGGCCGCCCGGCATGGCGATGAAGCCGTCGGACAGCTGCGCCATCATGGCCTTGCGCTCGTGCATGTCCTTGACGATGAACTGCCGCGTCAGGCCCATGTGCCCCACTTCGCGCTCGACCAGCGCGGTGGGGATCACGCCCGTCACCTCGCCGCCCAGGCGCAGCACTTCATCGGCAATGATGCCCATCAGGCCGACGTTGCCGCCGCCATAGACGAGCGCCAGGTTGGCATCGACCAGCGCCGCCGCGAGGGCGCGCGCGCGTTCCGCATACAGCGGCCTGGCGCCGGCACTGGCGCCACAATAGACACAGACGGATTTCACTTGTTCAGTTTCTTGAGATAGTCGTCGGACAGTTTCTGGAAGCGCGCCAGTGTTTCGCCGCGCAGGTAGGGTTCCACCTGGATCAGCACCTGGTAGCAGCCGCGCGCCAGCGCATCGGCCATCGACTGCTGCTCGGTGTACTTGCGCGGGTTGCGCACGTATTCATAGGACAGCCAGTAGGTGGCCACCACCACCATGTTGGTCGCCATCGCATCGATCTTCGGGTCGTTCGCTTCCAGCGCGCCTTCGCTGCGCAGGTCTTCGCACAGCTGCCTGGCCACCTTGATCTTGTGCGCCAGGATCTGCTTGAAGTGCAGCTCGAGCTTGCGGTTGCGCGACAGCAGGTCGTTCAGGTCGCGGTAGAAGAAGCGGTAGCGCCAGATCAGTTCGAACATCAGGTGCAGGTACTGCCACACGTCCTCGATGTTGGAACGCCGGCCGGCGGGCACGTGCAGGATGCGCTCGATTTCCTGTTCGAACTCGATGAAGATCGAGTTGACGATGTCGTCCTTGTTGCGGAAGTGGTAGTACAGGTTGCCCGGCGAGATATTGAGCTCCTCGGCGATCACCGTGGTGGTGATGTTCGGTTCGCCGAATTCGTTGAACAGGCGCAGCGATATTTCCTGGATGCGTTCGCGTGTTCTTCTGGGAGCTTTCTGTAGCATGGCCGGGGGTGCTGTTGTTTTGGGCGCAAGCATAACACCGATGGGCGGGCGCGGACAGGCGCCTTCTATTTCGCCTTCTTCAGCTTGCCCACCTGTGCCCGCAACGCGTCCACTTCCTGCTTCAGCGATGCCATTTCCTGCCGCAGCGGCGCGGTGGCGGCGATCACGGCGCGCTGCACCTGCTCCTCCATGGTCAGGTCGCGCTCGGCCAGCTGCGGCGCATTGGCCGCTTCCAGCGATATCGCGGCGCGCAGGGCTTCGGCCTGCTCGCGCCGCGCCGAAAAGTCTTCGAGGCCGGCCTGCCAGATCTCCTGGATGCGTTTTTTCATGATGGGTTCTCCTTTATGCCGCCTGGGTGCGCCGTGCCTGGCTGTACAGCCGGAAGCCCTCGCGGATATTCTCGCGCAGCACCGCCCCCTTCCATGGCTTGGTGTAGAAGCGGTCGATCGCGCCCTGGTTGATCGCGGCCATGATCG
>DASVVD010000451.1:0-4261 GCA_036386715.1 Pseudoduganella sp. | reverse complement strand
CCGCGCGCCCTGAGCATATGGTCGTCGCGTCGCTGCACGTATTCGAACGGGTGGGTCAGCAGCACGACCAGCGGGATTTCCTGCTCGTGGGCCCGCTCCAGCAGCAGGCAGGTTTCCGCGAAGCTGGTGCCGGCGATCGTCAGCGTCTTCAGATGGCGGCGGCCGGCGAGCTGCCAGTCCTGGAACGTCAGCACCGGCATTTCCAGCACGCCATGGCGACGATGCGCCCCGCTGACCAGGCGATAGCGCGGGTCGTTGCTGTCAAAGACCGCCAGGCCCACGCAGGAGCTGTAGGGAATGCCGCAACGGGCCAGCGCGGCGAACAGCGCGTCATCGTGCTGCATGTTCCCGGGCCGGAACACGGTCGGCGCCGGCACGCCCCAGTCGGCGAATGTTTGCTGGCCCTGCCGCAGCAACTGCACGGTATCGTCCTCGGCGCGGCCGAAGAACTCGTCCTGGCGCGGTTCGCGTTGCACGCGCTCGCGCCAGTCCGCATGCTGGAACACGGACCAGCAGGGGTGCGTATGCAGTTGCACTTCATGGCCGCCGGCCACGATGCGACGGGCGATGGCGCCCATCGGATCGTTCTGGAAATAATACCGGTGCGCGGCCTCGACGAAGAAGGTGGCGGGAATCCGGTGCCGCTCGAACTGGTCGAGCAGGAAGCCCAGCCCCTGCGAGCGGCCACCCACCTCGCACCACACCATCGGTTCGGCGACCGGTTGCCGGTCCGGGTTTGTAAACGCGCCACCGATGGAGAACTCGGTGTCGATCGAAATGCAGACCCGGGTGCGCATGTCAGGCTCCGCTACGCTGGTGGAACCACTGCTCCAGCATCATCAGCACCCACACCATGGTGCCGTGATAGCCGGCATGTTCGCGCAGGTGCTTGCCGGTGAGCTGTTCGATGAATTCGGCCCGCACGATACCGCGCTTTTTCAGGTCCGTCAGGCTGTCCGAGGCCAGGTCCTGCAGCGCCTTGTGTTCCTGCAGCCACACGCCGAAAGGCAGCCCGAAACCGTGCTTCTGCTTGGTAATGATTTCCGGCGGCAGGAAGCCGGTCAAGGCTTCCTTGAAGAACCAGCGCAACTGGGTGCCGTTCAGCTTCTGCTGTGGCGTGAGGCCGGCGGAGAACGTCACCATCGCATCGTTCAGGAACGGGAAGGCCACCTCCACGCCGGCCATCTCGCAGGCCTTCATCACCTTCGGCAGGTCGTTGTCGGCGAGGGTGATCTTCAGGTCCAGCGCCAGCATGCGGTTGATCAGGCTCTTCGCTTCGCTGGTGCCATAGGTTTGCGCCAGGCCGGCCAGTGGCTGACTGGTATCGGCGCCGGCCAGGAAATCGTCGGTGAATACCTGCTGCGGGCCGTAGCGGCCCAGCAGGTTGTAGGTTTCCAGCCGTGCCGGCATCGCCACCGACGCCTGCTCGATATAGCTGCGCGCCTTGCGCAGGAGTGTAACCCGGTCGCCGCCGGGGAAATTGAAGATGGCCGGCTCCAGCAGCGCCTTGCGCAGCAGCGACGGCACCTGCTCGTAGCGTGCGAAGACGTGCTGCTTGGCGTAGCGCTCGTTGCCGCCAAAGAGTTCGTCGCCGCCGTCGCCGCCGAGCATGCGCGTCACGCCATCCTTGCGCGCCATCTGCGCGCAATAGAACGCCGGCACCGCCGAGGCGTTGCCGAACGGCTGGTCGCATACCGCTGCCATGCCCGGAATCGCCGCCACCACGTCGTCCGGCGTCACGTAATACTCGTGGTGCTTCGTGCCGAAATGGCGCGATGCGATGCGCGCGTATTCCATCTCATCGTAGCCCTGCGCGGCGAAGCCGATCGAATACGTCTCGGCCGGCACGCCGCCCACCTCGCACAGGATGCCGGCGATCGTCGAGCTGTCGGTACCGCCGCTGAGGAAGGCACCCACTTTCGCCCCTGCCGATGCTTCACGCACGCCGTTCCTGAGCTGGGCATGGAATTCGGCCTTCAGGTCCTCGAACGAACGCTTGCCGTCTTCCTGGAATGTCATGCGCCAGTAAGGGCGGGTCTCGATGCGGCCCTGGCGGTAATGCAGGAAATGGCCAGGCAGCAGCCGCTGCTGGTCCTTGTAGACGGTGCCCGGCGCCGGCACCATGTGGAAGTACACGTAGTTGTAGATGCCTTGCGGGTCGATGTCCGCGCGCACCAGAGGGTGGCGGACCAGCGCATCGGCCGACGAGGCGAACAGCAGCGCTTCGCCGGCGAGCTGCCATGTGAGCGGATGCACGCCCAGGCGGTCGATCGCGAGAATCGCCTCGCCGGCGCGCTCGTCGAGAATGCACAGTGCAAACGCGCCGCCCAGCAGCGCGCACAGTTTTTCCGGGCCCAGGTGGCGCTGCGCGGCCAGTACTGCCGCGACGCCGCGCACGGCGGCCTGCTCGGCCAGTGCGGCATCACGCAGCATCGGGTGACCCCATAACGCGATCAGCAAGCCCTCCTGCCGATGCACATCGCCGGCGCCGGCCACTGCGGCCGCCGAGCGGCTGCCCTCGGCCTGGTGCACGGCGCTGCCGTCGAACCGCGCCAGCGGCGCGGCCATCCTGCCGATCAGCTCACGGTCTTGCGCGCCATGGCCGATCCATCCACAAATACCGCTCATCGTGCACCCCTAGTTGTTCAGTTCAGACCAGTACTTCCGGCGCGGCCGGATGGCTGAGGAAACCGGCCGGGCTGGCCGATACGCCGTAAGCGCCCGACTGCAGCACCGCGACCAGGTCGCCCGGCTGGGCGCACGCCAGGTCCATCCCGTCGGCCAGCACATCGAGCGGCGTGCAAAGGGGGCCGACGACCGAGGCCTTCTCCCGCTCGCCGCCCTGCACGCGGTTGCCGATCACCACCGGGTAGTTCTTGCGGATCACCTGGCCGAAATTGCCGGAGGCGGACAGGTGATGATGCAGCCCGCCATCGGTCACCAGGTAGACGCTGCCGCGCGATTCCTTGCGGTCGACCACGCGGCAGACATACACGCCGGCTTCGCCGACCAGGTAGCGCCCCAGCTCGATGACTACCTGCGCGCCCTGCAGCTGCGGGCGCACGCCTTCCATCACCGCATGCAGGGTGCTGCCCACGGCGGCCAGGTCCAGCCGCTCTTCGCCAGGAAAATATGGAATGCCGAAGCCGCCGCCGATATTCAGGATGCGCGGCGCCCGCGGCGCATCCTGCGCCAGCCGCAGCGCCAGCGCGAAGGTTTTTTCATGTGCCTCGTGCAGCGCCGCCGCCTTCAGGTTCTGCGAGCCGGAAAAAATATGGAAGCCGTGGAAGTCGAGCCCCAGTTCGCCGATGTGGCGCAGCAGCGCCGGCACCCGCTCGGCATCGACACCGAACTGTTTCGGCCCGCCGCCCATCTTCATGCCCGACGACTTCAGTTCGAAATCGGGATTGACGCGCACATTGACGCGCGGCGTGATGCCCAGCCGGTCGCCGATGCGCGCCGCCCGCGCCGTTTCGCCTTCCGATTCCAGGTTCAGCACGATGCCGGCCGCGATCGCGCACGACAGGTCCGTGTCACTCTTGCCAGGGCCGGCAAAGCTGATGTGCAGCGGGTTCATCGGTGTATCGAGCGCCACCCGCAGCTCGCCGCCGGAGGCGACATCGATGCCATCGACCAGCGCGGCCATGTGCTGCACCACCGCCGGCATGGGATTGGCCTTCATCGCGTAATGCAGGTGCACGTCGGCCGGCAGGTGCCGGCGCAGCTCGGCCACGCGTGCCGACAGCGCGGCGCGGTCATAGGCATAGAAAGGGGTCTGGCCAACGCGTTGCGCGAGCCGGGTCAGCGGCATGCCGCCGACCTGCAGGCAGTCGTCGACGACGGGGAATTGCAGCAGTGCTGCATGCTGCGGGCGCGGCGCCGTCATTGCGGCTCTCCAAAGACATTCTCGTACTGCGTGGACAGCAGCTTGCGGTCGATCTTGCCGTTCGGGTTGCGCGGCAGCGCGCCCTCGGCAATGACGACTTTCTGCGGCAGCATATAGGCCGGCAAATGCGGCTTGCAGGCGGCCAGCAGGTCGCCCGCCGTCAGTGCCGTGCCGTCGCGCGGGAAGGCGATGACGACGATCGCCTGCCCCAGCGACGGATGCCGGACGCCGATCGCGGCCGCCTCGACCACCCGGTCGTCCGCGACCAGCAGCGACTCGACCTCGGCCGGCCCCAGCCGTTTGCCGGCCACCTTGATGGTGTCATCCGAGCGGCCGAGGATGTACCAGAACCCGTCCGCATCGATGTAGGCGAGA
>DASVVD010000450.1:0-3193 GCA_036386715.1 Pseudoduganella sp. | reverse complement strand
CCCGCCATGCCGGCATGGCGGGCCACCGGGCACGATGCCGGCGCGGGCGTTGCGATATCGGCCAGGACATGCGTTGCCTGGTGCGCTGCGCCGTGTGCTGCTGTTGCCGTCCATCGGCGTGGACTCGCCCGGTGCCAGGCTGGCTGCCAATGAAACGATCGGCTGCTTGTTCATGAAATCCCCTGTGAACCTGGCTGGCGATGGAAGCGCGACAGCCTGGCCCGTCAAAAAATCAGATTGATCGAGACGTGGCCCCGCACATCGCCCGGTAATGTCGTGATGCCGCGTTCCAGCGCCCGGCCGATATCGAGGCTGGCACTGGCTTTCCTGCCCATGGCGAAGCGCACGCCCAGGCCCGCTCCCGTCAGCTTGCAGGACGTTTCGGCGGTGCCGCGGCAGGGCATGTCCCTGTGGTTGACGATGCGGCCGTGGTCGATGAACAGGTAGGGCCTGGCCCGGATGCCGCCGGGCAGGTCGATCGGTGCCGGCGCCGCTTCGACGCGGACCAGGGCACCGCTGTCGCCGGCCATTTCCCGTTCCTGGTAGCCGCGCACGCTGTTGGCGCCGCCGATGCCGAAACGTTCGCCGGAGATCAGTGCGTGCGGACTGTATTGCAGGTCGAGGCGGCCGTTGATCGAGAGTCCGGCCAAAGCGCCGGCGTTGAAGGCGCGGTCGATGAAGCCGGCGGCCCGGGTGATCGCATAGGTGCGCGTTGCGCCTGGCCGGGCGGCATCGAACGTGGCACGCCCGCTGCCGCCGGCGTTGACCGACAGCCCGGCGCTGATGCCATAGGCCAGTTGCGGCCCCTGTTTCTGGCCGGTGTACGACACGCTGACCGGCATGGTGGTGACATCCACCGCGGCGGAACCGCAGCCCGCCGGTCCGAATTCGCCGAGCGAGCAGTCATCCTGGTAGTCGCGCCAGTCAAGGCCCAGCGTCACGTGATGATCGTATTCGCCGATGCGGTCGAGATTGCGGTTGGCGCGCAGGCCCACGACCGTGCCCCGGCCCGTGAACGACAGCGGTCCTGCCGGCGTGACCGTGCTGCCATTGCTCACGCTGGAGTGGGCGACGAAGGCGTCGAGCGATGCGGCAAGCGAATACAGCGGAATGCGATAGCCGGCGCTGAAGATCTTCACGCGTCCGGGGTCCTCGGGGGAGGTCTGGTATTGCAGGGTGCCCACGTGATCCCGGCCGAACAGGTTCGCATGCTGGATGCCCAGGCTCAACCGGTGCCTGCCGGTGGCGTGGTTTCCGGTGTTGTTGTAGCCGGCCAGGAACTGGACCGGATCGGTTTCGGTGACGTTGACTTCCGCATCGATGTCGCCGGGGCGCGCCCCGGCCATCAGTGTCACCTTCACGTTTTTCGCGGGATTGTCGTTGCTGAGCTGTATGTCGCGGTCGATGTGGCCCACTTGGGGGGTGCTGCCTTCCTGCAGGCCCGGCAGGCCTGCGCGAATATTCCCGGTATCGAAGTAGCTGTTTCCCGTCACCCTTACGGCAGCCAGTTTTCCTTCGACCACCCGGATCAGCATATCGCCGGTCGCCGCCTGCTGTTCGGGAATATAGACGACTACGCCGCCATAACCGGCATCGCGGTAGGCGTCCTGCAGCCGCGCGGCCACTGCATTGAGTTCGGCCATCGTGCGTTCGCTGCCCGCCAGCCCGGCCGTCATGCCGCGCAGCGTGGCCTCGGACAGCAAGGTATTGCCTTCGACGAGCACGGCGCGGACAGGCGCTTTTTGCGGCTGGTTCACCGGCACTGGCGGGGCTTGCGCAAACGCCGTGCCTATGTAGAAACCGAAGGCAATGCAGCAGCCAGCCGGCCAGCCAGGCGCAATGCCGCGTTGCAGGCGCGCGGACGTCGGCATCTTGCAGGTGAATGAACGGGCGAGCAGCACTACCAGGCGGCGCAAGCGCATGACCATATTTCTCCCCTATGCCGTGTCGATGGAACCGGGATGCACCTGCCGTACAGCGCCCTGGCGGCCATGTCGTTCTACGCGCCGATGAGGATTATCGCAATCCGGTGATGCACAGTGATCATCTGGATCAGTCACATGCATCAAACGCATGTATCAAACCATCATCAATCATCCGGACGTTAATCCATATCAATAACTGTATCAACTGGCGGCGTCAACAAGCCGCATGCCAGGCTTGATGATAGTGTTTTAATAAGTCATGCCGATCAGCTATAGTAAAAAGCTTTGCCAATAACGGGTCCGGTGCGAAAGCCATCGAGTGCCGTTCGCCCGCCTTGATGGTAAATCCGAGGCCTGTTGATCAACGGGATCCGGAATAACGTTCGATCGTGCGGGAATGCCCCCGATTCGCCTGATAAAAAACCTGATAAAGAGCCTGAAAAACAAGTCTGAACACAAAGCCTGGACACAAAGCCTGGACACAACAATAACAGCTACATCGACAATGCAGCCTAGGGGCTCGCGGCGCCTGTTTCTATATAAAGCGAGTATATGCCAAAACCGTGGCTATCAAGCCGGCGTGGCGACCTCGCAACACACAGCGAAGTGCTTGCTACTTCATGGAGGCATCGCTAGTATGTAAATACCAGTTTGATAACTCGTTAATTCCTGGCTGAGAATGCCCGGCGGGGAGCACCTTGCCAGTTCTTCGCCCTGAAGTTTTACCTTCTCTCCCCGCTTTTTATCTCTTTGTATCCAGTAGTCATCTGCCAGCCGGCAAAAGGGCAAAAAGGCAAAAGGGCAAAAGCGGATAATCCTGATCGGGTGGGCCTGCATATGGATCTGCATGTTTCCGCTATTTCCAGTCCTGGTGGCCGAACGGTCAATGAAGATGCCTACGGATTCTGGTCCGGTCCCGATTGCTGGTTCGGCGTTCTTTCCGATGGCGTGGGTGGCCACGCCGGGGGAGACATCGCCTCCAGGCTCGCAGTGCAGCACGCCCTCGACTGTTTCCATCGTTGCCCGCAAGCCACTTCCGCCAACGTCCTGGCCGCGATACTGGTCGCCCATGAAAGCTTGCGTGCGGAACAGCGGCGCCGGCCCAGCCTGGCCAGCATGCGCGCCACGCTCGCCATCCTGGCCGTGGATACGGTCAATGCCAGGGCAACCTGGGGGCACGTGGGCGATACGCGCCTGTACTGTTTTCGGACCAATGCCATCCTGCTGCAGACGCGTGACCATAGCGTCGTGCAAACGATGGTCGATGC
>DASVVD010000449.1:0-9262 GCA_036386715.1 Pseudoduganella sp. | reverse complement strand
CCGGCCCGGCCGACCCGGCGCCGGATCCTGCGGGTGCGCCGCCGATGGCCATCGTCGAGGTGACCGGCAGCGGCCAGTCGCGCCAGGTGCAGAACATCAGCCGCGCGGACCTGCAGCAGGCCACGCCCGGCACCAGTGCCTTGAAGACGCTGGAAAAGCTGCCCGGGGTCAGTTTCCAGTCAGCCGACCCGTTCGGCAGCTACGAATGGTCGACGCGTTTCTCGATCCGCGGCTTCAACCAGAACCAGCTGGGCTTCACGCTGGACGACATTCCGCTGGGCGACATGAGCTACGGGAACAATAACGGCCTGCACATTTCGCGCGCGATCTCGTCGGAGAATATCGGCCGCGTGGTCGTGTCGCAGGGCGCCGGCGCGATCGGCACCGCATCGACCACCAACCTGGGCGGCACCGTGCAGTTCGTCACGCTGGGTCCGGCGAACGAGCAGGGCGTCACGGCCGCCCAGACGCTGGGCAGCGACGGGACGGCCCGCACGTTCGTGCGCTTTGATAGTGGAAACTTCGGTGGCGAATTCGCCGGCGGCACGAAGTTCTACCTCAGCGGCACGCGCATGCGCTCCGACAAATGGAAAGGCAGCGGCCGGCAGGACCAGGACCAGTTCAACAGCCGGATCGAGCGCCGCATCGGCGAGCACACGCTGGCGGCGTTCTTCAACTACTCGGACCGCCGCGAAGTCGACTACCAGGACCTGTCGCACGAAATGGCGCGGCGCCTGGGCATGGACTGGGACAACTACTACCCGGACTGGCAGCGCGCCGTCGATGCCGCCAGGGGTGTCTACAGCGGCGCCGTGAACAGCCTGGACGACGCCTATTACCTGGGCCAGGGCCTGCGCAAGGACAAGCTGGGCGGCGCATCGGCCGAGCTGCAGCTCACGCCCGCGCTGGCGGCCAAGGTCACGGCCTATCACCACGGCAACGAGGGCCAGGGCCACTGGTATACGCCGTACACGCAGACGTCGGCCACAGTACCGATCTCGATCCGCACCACCGAATACACGATCAGCCGCAACGGCGTGCTGGGCGACGTGACGTGGGAACTGGGCATGCACACGCTGAACGCGGGCTTCTGGGCCGAGCGCAACAAGCATATGCTGACACGCAATTTCTACGCCGCGACGGACGGCCGCTATAGCGACGATTTCCTGCGCGGCCCGATGAGCACAGGCTTCCTGCAGTCGTTCGTGACCACGACGCGCCAGTTCTACCTGCAGGACACGATCGCGCTGCTGGACGGCCGCCTGAAGGTGAACATCGGCTTCAAGAGCCCGAAGGTGGACATCGATGCGCGCACCTTCATCGGCGACCGCGCCGACGGGGCGATCACGGCGCAGAAGCGTTTCCTGCCGCAGGCGGGCATGACCTGGCAGCTGTCGCGCAACGACGAGCTGTTCGCCTCGGCCGCGCGGAACATGCGCTCCTACCAGCCGGGCGTCAACGGTCCGTTCTCGCAGACCCGCGCCGGCTACGCGCTGTCGATCGGCAGCCTGAAGCCGGAAACCTCGACCACGCTCGACCTGGGCATGCGCTTCAGGCGTGACGCCCTTCAGGGTTCGCTGGCGCTGTACTACGCCAAATTCGACGACCGCCAGCTCGGCATCGCCACCTGTGCCGGCATCGTCGGCTGTGCCGGCACGGTCGTCAACGTGGGCGAGGTGGAAACGCGCGGCATCGAGGCGCTGGCGGTGTGGAAGATCGCGCCGTCCTTCTCCTGGTTCAACACGTTCACGTACAACGATTCCACCTACGAATCGAACTACACGGACAATGGCCAACTGGTGGCGGTGAAGGGCAAGCAGGTCGTCGACGCGCCGAAGAAGATGTTCAATACCGAACTGGCCTACGATGCCGGCGGCTTCTTCGCGCGGCTGGGCGCCAAATACACCGACAGGCGCTATTACACGTACCTGAACGACAATTCGGTGCCGTCGTACGTGCTGGCCAACCTGTCCGGCGGCTACCGCCTGGGTTCGGCGGGCATGCTGAAGGACCTGGCCGTCCAGGTCAACGTGACGAACCTGTTCGACCGGCGCTACTTCGGCACCATCGGCTCGAACGGCTTCTCGGCCTCGGATCCGCAGGGCACGTCGATGACGCTGCTGTCCGGCGCGCCGCGGCAGGTGTTCTTCACGGTGAGCGGCAGGCTGTAAGGGAGCAGGGCCGCCAGCGGGCAGCGGCATGGCTGCATCGGCTGCTTGCATTCATGGCAAGGCGCGGCTAAGCTGGCAGCCGCTTGCCGCGCCTGCCAAACTTACACGCCATGACTCACGCCATGACTTCCACGCCATGACCCTGAAAGCCCTGAAATCCATGACGCGGATTGCCGTCCTTGCGGCGCTTGCCATCTTCGTTCCTGGTACGCCCGCCCATGCCGAACGGGTACTTGAACAGCAGACGATATCGATCGGCGGCGAATCCAGGCGCTATTTCCGGCTGCATGATGTGGAAGCCGGAGTCAGCGAAGCGAAAGACGCGGCGCCTGTCATCGTGGTGGTCAGCGGATCCGGTTGTGCGCAATTCGGCTCGCGCTTGCCATATTTCTTCGAGAAGTATCCGGCGCCGCTCGACGTGTATCACCTCGAGAAGCCCCACGTCGGCACGTCGGCATCCGGCCAGCCGGGGACCTGTTCGCGCGAGTTCGAACAGGCCGACAACCTGCAGCGCCGGGTGCGCGACACGCAGGCGTTTCTCGATACGCAACCCCGGCTGGCGCGGCTGGCGCCGCGAACGCTCGCGCTCGTCGGGTTTTCCGAAGGCGGCCGCGTCGTGCCGATCGTGGCGGCGGCCAGCCGCAAGGTCGGATGGCTCGCGGTGGCCGGCAGCGGCGGCATGCGGCAATCCGATGCCTTCCTCGTGTTCGCCGATCGGGGCGTCGCACCCTATGCGAATCCCTATTCGCGGGCGCGCCTGGAGCAGCAGTTCGCCGACATTGCCGGCGATCCGGCTTCACTGGACAGGGCATTCTTCGGCCACCCGTTCGCCTACTGGAGCTCGCACCTGTTCCACGATCCATTGCCCGATTTTGGGAAGCTCGACATCCCGGTCGTGGCGGCAATGGGCGAAAACGACGAAAGCGAGCCGATCGAGTCCGGCCGGCTGCTGAAGGAATATTTCGCCCGCCATCCGGACAAGCCATTCAGGTTCATCGAATACAAAGGGGCCAGTCACGGCTTGCAGAGCGGCGAAACAGCGCACGTGAAGGATTTCGTCGCGGGCCTGGCGCGGTGGTTCAGGAACGATCCGGCGGCGTTCGGCCAGCACTGAACATCTCCGGCGCCGATGGGTTCAGCCCGGCCCGGCCACCTCGACCTTGCCGAAGAACCCATACTGCAGGCTGGCCGCGATGCGCTTGGCCACCACCAGCAGTTCATCGGCCACCGGCGCCTCGAACAGCCGCCGCGCGGTGGCGTCGAACAGGTCCAGCCAGTGCCGGAAATGGTCCGGCGTCACGCCGTCGAGCGTCATGTGCTTGCCATAGACGTTGCCCTGGAACGCCGGCGCACCGGGCGTGCGGCCCAGCATCACGTCGCACCAGAACGCCACCATGCGCGCCAGGTGCGCATCCCAGTCGTCGCCAATGCGCGGACCGAACACGGCGGCCAGCAGCGGATCGCGCCGCACGTCGGCATAGAATTCGTGGACCAGGCGGGTCAGCGAGGCGGGGTCGGCGGCAGCGTACATGGCGGCGGTAAAAAAACCTGGAAACCACCATTGTAGCCGCGCGCTCCACGTACAATGGCGGATTGCCCAGCCGCCGCGCCATGTCTCTTCCTCCCAACGCCCCCCGTCCCCATATCTTCACGCTCGCGTGGCCCCTGCTCGTCGAACTCGTGCTGGCCGTCGCCATCGGCATTGCCGGCACGTCGCTGGCATCGCACCTGTCCGACAGGTCCGGCGCCGCCTTCGCGATCGCCCACAATATCTCCGTCACGCTGTTCCTGCTGTTCCGCATCGTCGGTTCCGGCGTCGGCGTCGTGATTACCCAGGGCCTGGGGGCAGGGCAGCGCGAGCGGGCCGACCGGGTGGCGCTGGCGTCGGTCGGTGCCAGCACGTGGATCGGCGTCGTCACGGCCCTGGTGGCGCTGGCCGGTGCCGGGCCCCTGCTCAAGCTGCTGCAGACGCCGGCCGACGTGTTCCCGCTGGCCGTGCCTTTCCTGATGGCGCTGGCGCCGGCGCTGCTGTTCGATGCGTGGAACGCGTCGATGGCGGCGGTGATGCGGGCGCACCTGCGCACGCGCGATACCCTGCTGGTGCTGGTGGCCATGCATACCACGCACGTGCTGCTGGCCGTGCCGCTGATGCATGGCTGGGGGCCCGTCCCCGCGCTGGGGCTGCCCGGTTTCGCGCTGGCGCTGACGATCAGCCGCGCACTCGGCCTGGTACTGCACCTGGTGCTGTGGCGCCGCCATCTCGGCCTCTTCACGCAGGCGCACCACTGGTGGCAGCTGCCACGCCGCGAGCTGGCCGAGGTGCTGCATATCGGCATTCCTGCTGCGGCCGAGAACATCGCGTGGCGGCTGTCGTTCATGGCCGCGATGGCGGCGGCCGGCACGCTGGGCGCGCAGGCGCTCGCCACGCATGCCTACGTGCAGCAGATCGGCAGCATGGTGATCGTGTTCAGCCTGGCCACCGCGTTCGCCGTGGAAATCATGGTCGGCCACATGGTCGGCGCCGGCGAGTTCGGCGACGCGCACCGGCTGGTGCGCAGTGCGCTGGGCCGCGGCCTGGTCATCAGCGGCGTGGTGTCCGCCGCGGTCGCGCTGGCCGGCCCATGGCTGCTGCGCGCCTTCACGGACGACCCGGCGATCATCGCCGAAGGCCGCAGGCTGCTGTGGCTCGGCGTGCTGGTGGAACTGGGGCGCACCTTCAACCTGGTGGTGATCAACGCGCTGCGCGCGACCGGCGACGTGCGTTTCCCCGTGGCCGCCGGCGCGGCATCGATGGCGCTGGTACTGGCCGGCGGCAGCTGGGTGCTCGGCATCCACTTCGGCTTCGGCCTGGCCGGACTCTACATCGCCTTCGCCGCGGACGAGTGGATCCGCGGCCTGATCATGTGGCGGCGCTGGGCCGTGCAGGCCTGGGTGCCGCATGCGCGCGCCGCCCGGCGCAAGCTGCGGCCGCGGCTGTAGCAGGCACCGGCGGCATTTCAACCCGCCAAAACAGCATTCTGTCGCGTTACCCGATCCGGAACCGTCGTCCTCGCCTACAGTAGCGACGCCATGCCGGCACCTTGCCCGCATGCTGTTCAGATTTCATGAAAGGAAGCGATCGCATGCTGCAAAAAGTAACCAGCCTGGTAGTGGCCGTCCTGCTGTGTGCCGGGAACGCCGGCGCCCGCCAACCCATGGCCAGCTTCGATCCGGGTGCGCTGAAGGGGCCGGAAAAGAGGCCGGCGAACGACGTCATGGTGCTCGGCACACTCCACCTGCGGGACCTGCCGTCCACGTTCCAGCCTGCCAGCCTGGCTGCCCTGAAGGAGCGCCTGATCGCCTGGAACCCCCGCATCATCGCCATCGAGGAGCGCTCCGGGCCGCAGTGCGCGTTCATGCGCCAGTACCCACAGCGGTACCGGGACACGGTGCAGGCGTTTTGCCGTTGGGATCCGGCGCCGGCCCGCGCCACCACCGGCCTCGACGTGCCTGCCGCGACCCTTGAAATCGACCGCCTGCTGGCGGCCTGGCCAGTGGCGCCTGCACCGGCCGAGCGGCGCCGCCTCGCTGCCGTGTTCCTTGCCGGCGGCGAGCCGGTGTCTGCCCTGGTGCAGTGGCTGCGCCTGCCGGAGGTGGAACGGCAGCCCGGCGACGGCCTCGATGCCACCCTGGTTGCCGCCCTCGACAAGCTGCGCGACCGGCGCGACGAGGCGGCATTGGTCGCCGCGCCGGTGGCCGCGGCGCTGGGTCTCGAGCGCGTCGTCGCCATGGACGACCAGACGGCGAGCGCACCCGATGTCGACCCGAAAGCCTACGGCGTGGCCATCACGAAGGCCTGGGACAACCCTGCCACCACCAAGCGGAAACAGATGAGCAGCGCATTCGAGTCCCGCCTGGGCAACCCGGCAGGCGTGCTGGCGCTGTATCGCGCGCTCAACGACCCGTCGCAGGCGGCCCTCATCCACGCCAGCGACTTCGGCGCGGCGCTCGAGGAGCCTTCGCCGCAACAGTTCGGCCGCGGCTATGTCGGCTACTGGGAAACACGCAACCTGCGCATGGCAGCCAATATCCGCGAGGCCGTCACCAGCCTGCCTGGCAACCGCACCCTGGTCATCGTCGGCGTCAGCCACAAGTGGTACCTGGAAGCTTACCTGGACCGGATGCACGACGTGCGCATCGTGCCGTCCGGCCAGGTACTCCGGCAGGAACCCGGCGGGGCGGATCAGAAGCTGAGCCGCAGCTTGGCCGAATAACGCGGCCCCGACGCGAACCAGGCGCGGCCTTTCATGCCGATGTGCTGCTGCATCACCTGCTTGAAGACGGCGTCGCCCAGGTTGGTGCCTTCCAGGCCGAAGGTCATGTTCTCGTTGATCTTGTAGAACAGCGACGCATCGACCTGGCCATACTGGTCGGTCCATACCGGCAGGCTCCAGTTCAGGTTGCGCTGCCCGAAGGTGGCGCTGGCCGGGTTGGTGTCGAGCGCCTCGCCGCCGCGCGTGCCGCTCGTCGTCAGCAGGCTCTTCGACCGCCAGGCGTAGGCCACCCGGGCCGACCAGGGCCCCTTGTCATACAGGAAGGCCAGGTTGGCGGCGCGGCGCGACAGGCCTTCCAGCGGCAGGTTGCCGAAGGTGCGGCCATCGGTATCGCAGCCGTTCAGCGCCATGTTCAGGTTGGCCTGCGTGCTGCCGCCCGAGCAGTATTCCTGGTAGACCGGGTTGTACAGCGTCTTCTTGCTGTCGACAAAGGTGAAATTGGCCTGCATGCCGAAGCCGGACAGCCAGCCGGGCAGCGTGTCGCTCAGTTTATCGAAGTATTGTTGATACGCCAGCTCGACGCCGCGTGCGCGGCCCTTGGCACCATTGACCGGCGAATCGACGATGAACTCCTGCGGGCGGCCCGAGGTATCGGCCACCGCGAAGCTCGACAGCTGCTTGATGATGATGTCCTTCAGGTCCTTGTTGAACACCGCCACGGTGAACGAGCCGACCTGCGACCAGTAATACTCGGCCGACAGGTCGATCTGTTTCGACGAGACCGGCTTCAGGTAGGGATTGCCGGACGCCGTGCCGGTCAGGTTGTTGCTCGTGACGACCAGCTGCCTGGTGGCCTCGTCGGTGACCGTCGTGACGCTCTGGCTGAGGCTTGTGTACCCCTGTAGCTGCGAGAAGTCCGGCCGTGAAATACCTTTCGAGAACGCCAGGCGCAGCTGCAGCCGGTCGCTGACCTTCATGCGCAGGTTCAGGCTGGGCAGCACGTTGCCGTAGCTGTGGTCATAGTTGCGCGCCTCGGCATAGGCGGGTATCCGCGGCACCGCCGGCCCGATCACCGCATACCCCGCCGGGATCAGGTTGGCTGGCGGCGTGAAGGTGACATAACCCGCCGCGGTCATGTCGGTCTTCACGTAGCGGATGCCGATATTGCCATCCACCGGGTACGCCAGGTCGTCCCAGCCGAAGCGCAGCTGGGTATAGAACGCCCTGGTCTTTTCGTTCTGCCGGTTGACGCCGGCCGGGTCGGTGCCCCAGGCCGCCGGTTTCCACGGCGTGCAGGACGACCCGGCTTCGGCGCACAGCACGTCATGGTAGCCGTTGAGCTGTGCATAACTGCCTGGATAGCCGGTGGTCAGCGCCACGTCCGGGAACAGCATCGGCGGCGGTGCCGGAGCGTCGCCATTGAAGTAGTTCGGGAAGGCGCGCACCGAGGCGCCGCTGGCAAAGCGCGGATCGCCCAGGTAGGCCAGCGTCCTGATCTGGCCCGAGGTCACCATGCCGGGATCCGAAATGGCCGACCAGTTGTAGCCCGGATTGGAGTTGGTGTTGAGCGAATCGCGGTCGGTCAGGCGCACGCCAAAGCGCACGTCGCGCAGCACCTTGTGGTCGAACGCGTATTTGGCATCGGTGCGCCAGGCCGTCTCGTTGGCCACGCTCGCATCGCGGTGCTCTATCGTGAAATTCCAGAAATAATTGTCCGGGTCGACCAGGAAGGCGCGGTCGGCGGCATCGAAGGTAATGTGCGGCACGCTGCCGGTCAGGTCGAGGCGCTCCTTGGGCACCAGGATGCCGGTTGCAATCGTCGAATCGAACGCCTCGGTGCGGGCGCGGATGCGCTGGAGATCGGTGGACAGCGTCCATGCCGGGGTGGGGCGCCATTCGATATTCCAGGCCAGGTCGGTGGTCGACGACTTGCGGTCGGCCGACCGGGTATCGTTGCCGAAGTTGATGCCGGTCGAGTTGGGCGTCTCCAGCGTGCCGCTCTGCATCACGCCATTGGCGTCGTACACCGTGTCCGCACTGGGGAATACCCGGTACGGTTCGGCCGAGGCGAACACCGCGTTCTCGTCCCAGTGGATCTTGTACTTCGACTTGAAATACGTGAGCGAACTGCGCAGGCTATTGTCCAGTTTCCATTGCAGCGCGCCATACAGGCCGTCGCGTTCGCGGTCGTAGGTCATGGTGCGCCACTGGGCCGCCTTGGGGACCCACACGCGGCTGCCGGGTTTCACGTCGTCGCGCGGGAAGTAGGCGTCGACCTGGAAGCCGTCGGTGCGCACCTTGCTGTTGGACGAGGCCACGTCGATCAGCGCGCCGAACTCGCCGAAGCCGGTCTTCCAGCGGTTGGAAACCAGCATCGAACCGCTCGGCGCATCGCTGCCCTTGCGGATTTCGGAATACGTGGTGTCGAGCGAGGCGCCGAACTTGAAACCCTTGAAGTCGAACGGCATTGCCGTGCGCAGGTTGACCAGGCCGCCGACCGCGCCTTCGACCTGCTCGGCCGAGGGGCTTTTATAGACATCCACGCCGGCCATCAGTTCCGGCGGCACGTCCTCGAAGTTGAGCGAGCGCCCGCCGTTGGCGGAAAACGAATCGCGCCCGTTCAGCTCGGAGCGCACGTAGTTCAGGCCGCGGATCGACACGCCCGAGCCCTCCACCGAGAAGTGCTCGTCGTCGCCCTTGGCCAGCATGCGGTCGATGGTCACGCCGACCACGCGCTGCAGCACCTCGGTGACCGATTTGTCCGGCAGCTTGCCGATGTCCTCGGCCACGATCGAGTCGACCATCTCGTCGGCGTTCTGCTTGATCTTCTGCGCCGAG
>DASVVD010000448.1:0-7495 GCA_036386715.1 Pseudoduganella sp. | reverse complement strand
GGCCGTGATCGTGTCCGCGTTGCCGGCCGCGCTGGCCGGCATCGTGTGGATGCTGTTCATCACCGATACCACGCTCACCGTGCCGGCGCTGACCGGCGCGATCATGTGCATGGGCGTGGCCACCGCGAACAGCGTGCTGGTGATCAGCTTCGCGCGCGAACGGCTCGACGAACTGGGCGATGCCACCGCGGCGGCCCTGGAAGCGGGCTTCGTGCGCTTCCGCCCCGTCTTGATGACGGCGCTGGCGATGATCATCGGCATGCTGCCGATGGCGCTGGGCCTGGGCGAGGGCGGCGAACAGAATGCCCCGCTGGGCCGCGCCGTCATCGGCGGCCTGATTTGCTCGACGATCGCCACGCTGGTGTTCGTGCCTGTCGTCTTCAGTTTGGTGCACGACCGGCATGCCCGCCGTGGCCGGGAAAACACCACGCTCACATCTACTACCGGAGTCCCCGATGCCATCTAACTTCCCGTCGCGGACGAAGCTGGTCGCCGCTGCCGCCGCCATCGCCGCCATCGCCGTGGTGGCGGCCGGCATCGCCAGCCGCCGCGGCCATGCCGAGCAGCTGCAGCACAGCACCGCCGAGCGGGCGATTCCCACGGTGGCGCTGCTGGCGCCGGCGCCGGCCGCTGCAGATGCCCTGGAACTGCCGGCGCGGATCGAGGCGTGGGCGCGGGCGCCGATCTATGCCCGCGTGAGCGGCTACCTGCAGAAGTGGAACGTGGACATCGGCACCCCGGTGAAGGCGGGCCAGGTGCTGGCGCAGATCGAAACGCCGGACCAGGACCAGCAGCTGCGCCAGGCGCAGGCCGAGCTGGCGACGGCGCGCAGCAACCTCGTGCTGGCGAAAAGCACGGCGGAGCGCTGGCAGGCGCTGCTCGATGCCAAGGCCGTGTCCAGGCAGGAGGTCGATGAAAAGGCCGGCGACCTCGCGGCCAGGCAATCGATGGTGCAGGCCTTGCAGGCCAACGTGGAGCGGCTGTCCACGCTGCAGGGCTACGCCAGGCTGGTGGCGCCGTTCGATGGCGTGGTCACCGCACGCAACACGGACGTGGGCGCGCTGATCAGCGTGGGCAGCACCGCGGGCAGTGAACTGTTCGTGGTTTCCGACCTGCGCAAGCTGCGCGTGTACGTCAACGTGCCGCAGCGGCAGATCGCCCGGATCAAGCCCGGCAGCACGGCGCAGATCACGGTGCCGGAACGCCCCGGCCAGGTCTTCACGGCAACGGTGCAGTCGTCGGCGCAGGCGATCAACGCGGCTTCCGGCACGATGCTGCTGCAGCTGGCCGTCGACAACCATGACGGCGTGCTGGTGCCGGGCGCGTTCGCCAACGCCCGCTTCGATATCGCGGGTGGCGAGGGTAGCGTCAGCGTGCCGCCGGGTTCGCTGATCGTCGGCAAGGATGGCGTGCAGGTCGCCACCGTGGATGCGGCCAGCAAGGTGCGGCTGCAGGCGGTGACGATCGCCCGCGACCTGGGCAATGCCGTGCAGCTGGCCGGACTCGCGCCAGGCGTGAAGGTGATCGCCAATCCGCCGGATGGCGTGGCGAACGGCGACGTGGTCCGGGTGGCGAAATAAATCAGAAAGGGGAAACAGACCCCCCATTCTTTTTGCAACGTTTCCTGGAAACCAGGGTCTGTCCCGGGTTTTGAATTTGCAGTTCAGCGACGGCCACGCCCGCGGCATCTATCCGTTTGCGCTGCTGGCCGAACTGGCGTCGGGTCACAGCCGAGCTTGTGTCCACCTTGGGGTCAGGCCCCGAATCGGACACGAACCCAGCAATAGCAAACGTTTGCAATGGCCGAGGCCGTGTCCACTTTCGGGGTTGACCCCAGGGTGGACACGGCCTCGGCTGTTTGCTGAAAGGGTTATTGTGCGGAAGGGCTGCGGCCGAAGCTCTGCGTGATCCGGTCCAGCACGATCGCCAGCAGCACCACGCACAGGCCGCTCTCGAAACCGAGGCCCACGTCGAGCTGCTGGATGCTGCTGAGGACTTCGCCACCCAGCCCGCCGGCACCGACCATCGAGGTCACGATCACCATCGACAGCGCCATCATGATGGTCTGGTTGATGCCGCCCATCACGGCGGGCAGCGCCAGCGGCAGTTGCACCTTGAACAGCAGCTGCCACGGGCTGGCGCCGAACGCCTGCCCGGCTTCGAGCTGCTCGCGGTCCACCGCCAGGATGCCCATCGTGGTCAGGCGCACCGCCGGCGGCATGGCGAACACCACGGTGGCCAGCACGCCGGGCACGCGGCCCAGGCCGAACAGCATCACCGCCGGGATCAGGTAGACAAAAGCCGGCATGGTCTGCATGAAGTCCAGCACCGGCCGCAATGCCGCGTTCACGCCGCGGTGGCGTGCGGCGAGGATCCCCAGCGGCACGCCGAGCAGCAGGCTGATGGCGGTGGCCGCCAGGGTCAGGCCCAGCGTGGCCATGGTCTGCGGCCAGTAGCCCAGTGCCACGATCAGGCCCAGTGCCAGCGCGGCCAGCACGGCGAAGCCCGGCGACACGCGCCGCCATGCCGCAACGGCGGCCAGGGCGATCACCAGCCAGGAAGGCAATGCCTGCAGCGCCGCCTCGATCGTGCCGGTGAAGAACTCGATGCCCTGGCCGATGGTGTCGAACAGCGCGCCGTTGTGGTCGACGAGCCAGTGCACACCGTCGTTGATGTGGCTGCCCAAACCCAGCTTATCCTGCATGGCCGTCCCTCGCGCGGGCCAGCACGCGCAGCGCGCTGGCGGTGGTGATGGCGCCGAGGGCGATGCCGCTGGCGTCGCGCACCGTCAGCGGTGCCGAGGATTGCGTGAGCCGGGCCATCAGTTCGCCCAGTTCGGTGTCGGCGGCCACGCCGGCATCGTCCGCCAGCAGGCCGGCGACCGGGTCGACCAGGTCGATCAGGTCGGCCGCGCGCAGGTGGCGCGTCGGGTCCACGCCACCGAAAAACGCGCGCACGTGGTCATTGACCGGGCGGGCCACCAGCTCGCGCGGGGTGCCGTGCTGCAGCAGCCTGCCGTCGTGCAGCAGGGCGATCGAGTCGCCCAGGTGCAGCGCCTCCTCGACATCGTGCGACACGAAGACGATGGTGCGGCGTTTTTCCTTCTGCAGGTCGAGCAGCAGGTCCTGCATGCCGCGGCGGGTCAGCGGGTCCAGCGCCGAGAAGGCTTCGTCCATCAGCAGCAGCGACGGGTCGACGGCCAGCGCACGCGCCAGGCCGACACGCTGGCGCATGCCGCCGGAGAGCTGGTGCGGGAACTGCTTTGCGTTGGCGGCCAGGCCGACCTGTTCCAGCACGACGGCGGCGCGGCGGTGCCGCTCGATTTTCGGCACGCCGGCGATCTCGAGGCCGAAGGCCGCGTTGTCGATCACGCTGCGGTGCGGGAACAGCGCGAACGACTGGAACACCATCGCCATCGAGCCGCGCCGCAGGACCTGCAGCTTGCGCTCCGACAGCGTGGCGAGGTCGTGGCCATCGACCACGATCTCGCCGGAGGACGGCAGCACCAGGCCGTTCATCAGCCGCAGCAGCGTCGACTTGCCGCAGCCGGAAAGGCCCATCAGCACGCAGATTTCGCCATCGGCGACATCGAGCGAGACATCGTCGAGCGCGGCGGCGCGGCCGCCGGCCGGCGCCTGCGCGCCGTGAAGCCCGGATGCCGGCGGGTAGATCTTCGTTACGTGGCGCAGTGCGACCTTGGCAGTCATGGCATATTCCCCGGTGAAGTTACAGTTTGCCGCTCAGCGACAGGAACGCCGCGCGCGGCGAGCCGGCCAGCATCGTCGCGAACGTGCCGGACGGGTCCGAGCTGGCGAAGCCGTTGGTGCCGATCGTGGCGAAATATTTCTTGTCGAACAGGTTCGCCGCGTTCAGCTGGATCGTGGCGTCCCTGAACGGCCCGGCCGTGCCCAGCTTGTAGCCGGCCGAGGCATTGGCGATCCAGTACGCCGCCACCGGGCTGTCGTTCAGGTACGTGTAGTAGCGCTTGCCCGTGTATTTCGCATCGAGGCGGGCGAACCAGCCAGCCCGCTCGAACGACAGCTCGGTATTGAACAGCACGCGCGGCGCATCGACCACGCGCTTGCCATTGACGTCGATCGCGGTCGTGCCCTCGTAGTACAGCGGCGCATCCTTGTATTCGGAGCGGTTGTACGTGAACGAATTGAACCATTTGAATGCCGTGGCGAGTTTCCAGTCCAGCGCCGCTTCCAGGCCGCGGGTCTGCACCTTGCCGACGTTGGTCAGCGTGGTGGGACAGCCGACGATGCCGGTGCAGGTGGCCACGTTCAGCTGGCGGTCCTTGAACTCGGCCGCGTACAGGGCCACGGAACCCTGCAGGTTGCCGTTCTTCGCGCGCACGCCCAGGTCGACGGTGGTCGAGGTTTCCGGCTTCAGGGTGCGCTTCGACAGGTCGAACGCCGCCTGCGTCTGCGAGAACGGGCCGTCGGCACCCGCCGTGTGGGCATGCAGGTTCTTCGACCAGGAGGTAAACAGTTCGGCCTGCGAAGTCACGGCGAAGGTCAGGCCGGCCTGCGGCAGGAATTTCTTCGATGCTTCCAGCGTGCCCGCGGCGCGGCCGCCGATGTCGTTGTCGCCATCAATTGTGGCCTTGGTGCTCTTGAAGCCGGCGTTGACTTTCAGGCGTTCCTGCAGCAGTGCGACGCTGTCCTGCAGGTAGAACTGCCGTGTCTTGGTGGTGAAACGCTGCGCGATCACGGTGGAGAACGGGTTGTCGAGGAAGTGCGAGGTGTCTTCCGGCCCGGACACCGCGTGGAACGCGCGCGACCAGGAGTGCGTGCTGCGCTCGCCCCAGGCACCGGCGTTCACCGTGTGGTTGCCGAGCTCCCATGTCAGGTCGCTCACCACGCCCACGCGCTCGATGCCGTACTCCTGCGCGCGCACCGAGATCGGCACCGTGGCGGACGACGGCGTGTACGGCGTGTACCAGTGGCTCTCGCCATGATTGCGGTGGCCGTACACGGTGGTGTCGAGCCGCACGCCGTCGGCGGGGTTCAGTTCCAGCTTCGCGCCGGCCAGCCAGTCATGGCGGATGCCACGGCCCAGGTAGTAGGCGTCGTCGAGGTTGTTCACGCCGCCGCTGTAGCTGCCGTTGGCGGCATTGACGGCGCGCTGCCAGTCCGGCGCATAGTTGTCCCAGTCGTAGCCGAGGCGGCGCACCGAATCGAACGACAGGTCCTGGTAGTCGGTCTCGGTGCGTTCGGAATAGTTGAAGAAGGCGCCCAGCACGTGCTTGCCCAGTTCCTGTTCCACCTTGGCGTTGAACTGGTCCTGGTCCTGGCCGCCGTCGCCCTTCCACTTGCCGGCACGCTGGCGCGTGGCGGACAGGTAGGCTTTCGTGCCGGTCGGCAGCACTCCGGTGTCGTAGCGCACGAAGGTGCGCGACGTGTTCTCGGTGCCGACCGTTTGCGCCAGCTGCACGCCGGCGGTGTCCTGCGGGCCGCGCGTGGTGAACGCCACCGTGCCGCCCAGGTTGCTGGTCGACGCGGTGCCGAGCGCGCCGGCGCCCTGCGACACGGTCACGCTGCCGATGTTCTCCGACGAGACCGCGCGGCTGATGTGCAGGCCGTTGTGGTTGCGGTAGCTCATGTCGCCCAGCGGAATGCCGTCCAGCGTGAAACCCAGCTGGTTCTGGCTGAAGCCGCGAATCGAGATGTGCGTCGACCATTCATAGGCGCCGAACGGGTCGGCCGACTGGAACGACACGCCGGGCAGCTTTTCCAGCGTTTTCAGCGGACTGGTGCCGGGCGTGGCCTGCTGCAGGTCCTTGCGGGTGATGTTCTGCACCTGGCGCGCCTGGCCCTGCACGAAGACTGTTTCGATCGGCGCCTCGGTACGGAAGGCGGGGTCGGGCGCGGCATCGGGTGCCAGATCGGGTGCCAGGTCGGGCGCCGGCTCGGGCGCGGCAAGGGCGGCGCCCGCGAGGACCTGCAGCACGAGCAGGGCAAGGGGTTTCAGGCAGGGCGGTGTTCTGGACGGGGCGGACATCGTTGGACTCTTGTGGTGGTGGTGAATACGGTAAGCGCGCCGGTCACGGCCTGGCGAGGCGGGCCAGCACGGCGGCCTGGCATCGAGGCCCGCCAGCGTGGTCACGCCGGCCAGCCAGCGGTCCAGCAGCGCCGGCTGCGCTTTCAGCTGGCGCAGCGCGGCGGCACGCGCGGTATCTTTTTTGGCCGTCACGTCGGCGATGATGGCGTGCTCCAGCGGTGCGGTGAATTCGATCTGCGAGAACAGCCGGGCGGCGTTCGGGCAGGCCGCGCGGTAGTCCTTGCGCGTGACCGTGTGCACGCTGGCGGGGCCGAAATCGCCGGCCGCGCCGTCCAGGTAGGTCAGCTTGAACGTGTTGTTCATCTGGTGCGGCTCCCAGGCCAGGAATACGATCCAGTCGTTGCCGCGGGCGGCGCGCGCCACCTGGCTCAGCATGCCTTGCTCGCTCGATTCGACGAGCGTCCAGCCGGACAGTCCGTGGCTTTTGGCGGCCAGCATTTTCCTGATCACGCTGTTGGCGGGCGCGCCCGATTCGATGCCGTAGATCCTGTTGTGGAACCTGTCGGCGTGCTTCGCCAGGTCGTCGAAGGTGCGCACGCCGGCGCGGGCCACGTAGTCCGGCACCGCCAGCGTGAAGCGGGCCTGCGGCAGGTTGGCACGCAGCTGGTCGACCGTGCCGCTCTTCAGCAGCGGCTCGACCAGCGCGCGCTGGGCCGGCATCCAGTTGCCGAGGAAGACATCGACCTGGTTCTTCTGCAGGCCCGCATACGTGATCGGCACCGACAGCGGCAGCACTTTCTGTTCGTAGCCGAGCGATTCGAGCACGATGCCTGCCAGCGCATTGGTGGCGGCGATATCGGTCCAGCCGGGATCGGCCATCCTGACGACGCGGCAGGAGGACGGGTCGGCGGCATGGGCGCTGGCGGCCAGGGCCAGTGCGGCAAGGGTGGCCAGGGGGAGCAGGCGTTTCATGGTTGTTCTCCGTGGATGGCGGGGAAACGCGCGCGCGCCTCCAGCGTATCGAGGTCGAGGTGGCGCCGGATGTATTTGCGGCTGGCGTCGCGCGGCGGTTCGTAGTCCCAGGCATGGGCAACGCCCAGCGCATTGGCCGCGCCGATCAGGTGCCGGCGGCGCTGGCTGGCCAGCACGCGCCGGTGCAGCGCCGCCAGGTCCCAGCGACGCGCTGCATCGGCGCGCAGGCTATCGAGCGCTGCGGCATGGCGGCCGGGATCGCCAGCCAGGTTGCGCAGTTCGTCGGGATCGTCGGCCAGGTGGTACAGCTGGTCCGGATCGGCGGGCGAGTGCACGAATTTGTAGGGGCCGCGGCGCAGCATCACGATCGGCGCCAGTGCACCCTCGGCCAGGTACTCGGCGGCCACCTCGTCGTGGCCGCCACGGCCTTCCAGGTGCGGCAGCAGGCTGCGCCCGGCCGCTTCCAGCGGCGTGCCGGCCTGTGCCAGGTCGAGCAGCGTCGGCAACAGGTCGACGT
>DASVVD010000447.1:0-1833 GCA_036386715.1 Pseudoduganella sp. | reverse complement strand
ACCTCTTCCTCGTGCGTCAGCATCGGCAGGCGATTGACGGCGGAAATATAGGCGTCCAGGTTACCCAGGTTGCCACTGAACCCGAGTCCGAGTGCACTTGTGCCACTTGGAACCAGGGCTGAAGGTGCGGACATGGTAGTCATTTTCATTTCCTCGCTCGAAGGGTCTTGCGTGGTTTTCGCTACAGGATTGCAGCGAACCGATGCATACAGCATGCAGCGTTGAACTTAACTCCGCCTTAACACCAGGCAAGTGCCTACTGTCAAGATACTTACGGTTCAACGTTGCGTTTGAACATATATTAGCACTCTCCCCTGGGGAGTGCCAATCACCATAAATCTATGGCTTCGATAGCCTGATTGCTATGGCTCGATAATAACCATTAGGGAGAGGCCACGTTTTATCCGATCAGCCCGCCACTCAGTTCGACAACACATTACTGGCCAGAACTTGAGCTGGATCAAAAAGCGTAGGACAAGGTTATCGGTGGGCGACAGAGCACTCTGTGCGTCAACGCACGATGCCCGGGGCCGGGATGTAGGAGGGCAGCCAACGATGTTGTACGCCGGCAGGAAGGTGTGAACAAATAGATAAGGGCGGCCCGCCCGTTTGCAAGGGCGGACCGCGACTATTCAGGACAGGCGCGCGAGCTGCCGGCGCACCGACAGGGCCGCGCCGACGAGGCCAAGGCCGGCCGACAGCGCCAGCAGCAGCGCCATCGCCAGCGGTTCGAGCGGTGCCAGCTGGAATTCGGAGGCATACAGGCGCGCGAATTCGGCAATGGCCGCGTTCAGGGGCCGCAGCGACAGCGCCACCGCACCCAGCGCAACGGCGCCGGCGCACATGCCCAGCAGCGCGCCGGTGTAATAGAAGGGACGCTGGATATACGTGTCGGTGGCGCCGATCAGCCGCGACACCAGGATTTCTTCCCGCTGCGTCAGCACCTGCAGGCGGATCGTGTTGAACACGACCGCGACGACCACCGTGCCGAGCGTGGCCGCCAGCAACAGCAGCCCCACGCGCAGCACACCGAGCAGCGCGGCCAGGCGCTTGACCCACGCCGAGTCGACCTGCACGGACTCGACGCCGGGAATGGCACCAATGCGGTCGGCGATCTCGTCCACGTCGTTGCCTGCGGCCGCGCCCTGGAAGGCATTGAGCCGCACGATATAACTGTCCGGCAGCGGATTGTCGCCCAGTGTTTCGATCACGCCGGCCACGCCGTTCTTTTCCTGCAGTTCCTCGAGGGCCTTTTCGCGCGGCACGAACACGATCTTGGCATCCTTCGCGATCGCGCGCAGCGAGCCGGCCATGCCTTCGGTGTGCTCGCGCGGCAGGTCCTGCTTGAGGAACACGGAAAGTTCCGGGTCCACCGCCAGCTGCTGGGACATGGGCCGGATATTGTCCAGCACCGTCACGCCGGCGAACGGCAGCGCCAGCGCGATCGCCACCACCAGGATATTGAAGAAGAACGAGCCCGGCGCGCGGCGCAGGTGCACCAGCGCCGACCCCAGCGCAAAACCATGCTGACGCAGCCACACGCTCATGGCGCCTCCGCCACGGCAGTGCCTTGCAGGGCGCCCTGTTTCAGCTCGATCACGCGGCTGGCGCTGTCGAGCACCAGTTCGTCGTGCGTGGAGATCAGGCAGGTCACGCCGGCCTTGTTGAAGGCGCGCAGCGCATCGAACACCTTGTTGGCACTGGCGCGGTCCAGGTTGGCCGTCGGTTCGTCGGCCAGGATGATCTGCGGCCGGTTGACGATCGCGCGGGCGATCGACACGCGCTGCTGTTCGCCACCGGACAGCGCCAGCGGACTGGCGGCGGCCCGGTCCA